>NZ_MWJN01000052.1:0-60827 GCF_002027145.1 Microbispora sp. GKU 823
CCGTCGTGACGTGCGGTTCGGAGGTCGTGGTCACGCGGCGCCGCCCGAGGCAGGGGAGCTTCCGGCGCCGGTCGCGGCGCTGGTGGAGCGGCCGGTGGACGGGCCTTCGGCGTCGGAGGCCGCCCGCGCCGTCCCCGCCGCCGGGGGAGCCGGGATCGTCCCGTCGCGCAGGCGCCGGTCGTGCCGCACGAGCACGCGGGCGCACAGCGCCAGCAGGGCGGCGGTGACGGCCAGCAGCCCCCATACCCAGCTTCCGCCGCCCGTACCGGTCGTCCCCGTGCTGGTCGTCCCCATGCTGGTCGTCCCCGTGCCGGGGTTCGCCGTGCCGGGCGCGGGAGTGGCCGCCGGCGCGGTGGCCGTCCCGGGGGCCGCGCCCCCGCCCGTCACGCTGAACTTCACGGCGCCGGTGACCGGGTGGCCGTCGTTCGACACGATGCGGTAGCCGATCGCGTACGCCCCCGCGGGGGTGCCGGTCCGTACGCCGATGGAGA
Source organism: Microbispora sp. GKU 823 (assembly GCF_002027145.1). Lineage (NCBI taxonomy): Bacteria > Bacillati > Actinomycetota > Actinomycetes > Streptosporangiales > Streptosporangiaceae > Microbispora > Microbispora sp. GKU 823. The sequence continues at coordinate 492 of NZ_MWJN01000052.1, forward strand.
CGTTCCTGCCGTCCACCGTGATCTCGCCCTGCTCGTAGTGGGCGCCGTCGGGTCCGGTGACGGCGATGCGCGCGAAGTCGCGGCGTACGGCCTGGTCGAAGGTGAGCGTCACGGAGGCGGGCATGGCGTCGAGGACCGCGCCGTCCTTGGGATCGCTGGCGACGAGCACGTCGTGGGCCCGTGCGGGCGTCGCGACCAGCATCACCGACAGCAGGGCCAGCAGCGGCACGGCGAGCAGCCGCAGACGGCCACGCGGCGGGACGGCGCGCACCCGCGGGCGGTTACGCGGCGGGACGGTGCGCGCGACCGCCGGGGGCGGGGCGGTCCGTCCGGCCGTTCGCCGACCGCCGCCCGTGGCTGGGGCGTCGTTGCACATCCGGGCGACCTGGTCCACCTGCCTTGCCTTCCTTTTCGCCGGGCGCCGACCCAGCCATGGTCCCATTGATCGCGGCCCGCGCACGCCGCGCGGCGAACCGGCGACGGCAGCGGATCGTGCCGTGATGATCGGTTCCGGTGATGTGCCGGGCGGCGTACGCATTCTCCTGATTAGGTGGACGACGGGCCGGATCCGGCGTTCGGCCCCGTATTCGGCCCCGTATTCGGCCCCGTATTCGGCACCGTGCGTCCGTCGTGACGACCGCCGCGAAGGAGGAGCTCATCATGACCCCCCAGCCGACCGTAGGCGGATCCGAGCGGAGCGAGGCGCCGGTGCGGCGCTCGCCGTGGCTGACGATCGTCGTCATCTACGTCGCAGGAGTCGTGGCGGCGATGAGCTACGGCAAGTTCTCCGCGGTCGGGCCGTCGATGGCCGACGAGCTCGGGCTGTCGCTGTCGCAACTGGGCTGGGCGATCTCGGCGGTGGTCGGGGTGGGCGCCGTCGCCGGGCTGCCCGCCGGATATCTGGTCCGCCGGTTCGGCGCGGGCAGGTCGCTGGTCGCCGCATTGGCGTTGATGGTGGCGGCGAGCGCGCTGAGCGCGGCCGCGGGGAGTTTCGGCTGGTTGCTGGCCGCCCGGATCGTCGAAGGCGTCGGCTATCTCGTGGTCACCATCGCCTGCCCGGCCCTGGTCCTCCAACTCGCCGAGGAACGGGACCGGGGGGTCGCCCTGTCCGTCTGGGCGACGTTCGTCCCGGTGGGCATCGGCGTGAGCACCCTCGTGGGCGGTGCCGCCGGCGAGGCCCTCGGCTGGCGCGGCTGGGTGCTGCTGATCGCGGGGCTGACGCTGCTGATGGCGGTGGCCGTCCGGATGCGGCTGCCGCGGACGTCCGTCTCCGGCGCGGCCGCCGGGCCCGTGCCCGGCGCGCGGGCGCTGGCGTGGCCCGCGCTGCTCACCGTGTCCTTCTGCCTGATGGTGATGGTGACGATGCCGGTGGTCGTGCTGCTGCCCACGCTCCTGATCGACGAGCACGCGAGCTCCGCCGGGGCCGCAGGGGCCCTGACCTCGGCGATCTCGTTCGTCGGCGTCCTCGGCGGGGTGTCCGTGGGCGTCCTGCTCCGCCGGGGCGTGCCGCTCGCCGTGCTCGCCGTGACCGGGCTGCTGGTCGTGCCGGCCGCCTGGCTCGTCTACGGCGCCGGGGCTCCGCTGGCCGCCGCGGCGACCGGCGCGGGGATCGTCTCCCTGGAGAACGGCCTGCTGGGCGCCTTCGCCTTCGCCGCCCTGCCCTTCGTGCTCGAGCGCCTCGACCACGCCGACGTGGGCACCGGAATGGTGGCCCAGATGGGCAGTCTGGGCGCGCTCGTCGGCCCCCCGCTGTTCGGCCTCGTGGCCGGGGCCTCCGGGTTCGGGGCCGTCGTGCCGGTCATCGCCGCCGGGATGCTGGCCTCGGTCGGCGGGATGCTGCTGGTGACCAGGAACGTCGCCCGCCGTTCCCGGGGCCTCGCCGCTGAATGAGAGGCGCGACGCCCGGCGGTCTCTCGACTTGTGATCGGCTGAGACCGCCGGGCGCCGGCTCCGGGCCGTACCGGTGTCACCGGCCGGGACGGCCCGGAGGCTGTGCCGTACGTCCGGGCGAGCCGCCGCGGGACGTGCGGGCGAGGAGGTGGGTCAGAGCTTGGTCCAGAGGGCGGCGACGTTCGGCGGCTCCCAGCCCGCCAGGGCGGTGTGCGGCTGCCGGCACTGGTAGACCGCGCCGCCGTAGGTCACCCGGTCACCCGCCGCGTACGCCGTGCCGGCCGCCCAGGCGGGGTAGCCGCCGGGGCTCGCCGACGGCGAAACCGACGGCGAGGTGGACGGCGAGGTGGACGGCGAGGCCGAAGGTGAGGCGGACGGCGATGCGCTTGGGGACGGGCTGGGAGACCTGCTGGGGGAAGCGCTGGGAGACGCGGACGGCGAGGCCGAGGGTGAGGCCGAGGGCGAGGCGGACGCGCAGGGTCCCTGGTCCAGCCACACCTGGGCGTTGCCGGGCGTCTCGCCCTGGGTCCACCACTGCGCCTTCCAGGTGTGACCGGCGTACGAGACGAGGTTGCCGCCCGTGTAGACGGTCGTGGACGACCACGCGGGGGCCGTGCACGTCCCCGCCGAAGGAGACGCGCTGGGCGACGCCGACGGGGAGCCGGACGGGGAAGCCGAGGGAGACGCGGTCACGCCGCCCCTGGCGAGGTCCTGCGTGATGCCGTACGTCGCGCCGCCGAAGGAGACCGTCCAGTTCGAGGGGGTCGAGGTGGGCAGGTAGTAGACGAAGGCGACGTCCACGGAGGCGCCCGGCGCGAGGGCCTGCCAGCTCGGCAGCTTCAGCGACACCCGGTTGTAGTCGCCCTTCAGGCCGCCGACGTTGTTGGACGCGGTGTGGTCCCTGCGGATGATCGTGGAGCCGAAGCCCGACTGGTCGGCCGCGTTGCCCGGGGCCGAGGTCGCGTAGTCGAACTGGAACTCCGTTCCGCCCGGCAGCGTCACGCCCGAGTTGTTGGTGATGTGGATCTTCGGGTTGATCGGGTAGTTGTTGTCGCCCAGGGCGAAGTCGCGGAACTCCACCGAGACGTCCAGCTTCTGCGCCGGGATCGGGGTGGTCGCCCGCACGTTCCCGTACGGCGTGGCGGCCTTGAACTTGTCGTACATGAGCGTGGTCAGCGTGGTGCCGGGCTCGTACTGGCCCTTGGCGGAGTTCCAGCCGTAGTCGCCGGCCAGTTCCCAGATCATCGTGCCGCCGATGCCCCTGGAGATCACGTAGTCGGCCTTGGCCGCCACCGACTGGTCGTCCTCGGTGGACAGGAACACCTTCTTGGTGGAGTTCCACAGCCAGGGGGCGGTCAGCGTCGAGTCGTAGTAGCGGGCGTAGGTGCCGGTCAGCGACGTGTCGGTGACGCCGTAGGAGGCCAGGTAGTCGCCGAGGATGCCCTTCTCGAGGTTCTTGGCGTGCCACATCGGGTTGGAGCCCGCCGGGGACTCCTTGCCGTTGTCGTCGAGGTCGTGCCACAGGTTGTCGATGCCGACCGCGCCGTCGCCGCAGCTCGTGAGGCCGGAGCCGGCCGGGCAGGTGGTCGCGGGGGCGGTGCCCCACAGGCCGTTCGTGCCGCCCTGCACGTTCTTGAACCCCCGCGTGTAGTACGGCAGGCCGATGTTGATCCGGCCCGGCTGCATCGCCCCGCGGAAGTAGTGGTAGGCCCAGTCGGTGTTGAGGTAGCCGATGCCGCCGTACTGCCCGGCCCCGTACACGCCGGCGGCGGCGAGCTCGCCGTCCTTGCCGTCGTCGAAGAGGTAGGCGTTGGGGCCGACGTACTTGTTCCACGCGCCGTGCAGGTCGTACGACATGATGTTGACGTAGTCGAGGTACTGCGTGACCTGGTAGGTCTCCATGCCGCGCAGCAGCCAGCCGGACGCGGGCGCGGCGACGGTCAGCATGTAGTACTTCCCGTCGGCGGCGGAGGCGCGGTCCAGCTTCTCGCGCAGCGTCTTCATCAGCGCGACGTAGCCCTTCATCAGGGTGCCGCGCTTGCCGTTGGCGATCGGCCAGTCGAGCGGGTTGCCCGCGTCGTTGTTCGACGTCGGGTACTCGTAGTCGATGTCCACGCCGTTGAAGCCGTACGTGCGCAGGAACGACACGACCGAGTCGGCGAAGGCGTCGATGCCGGCCTGGGTCGACGTCATCGTGTAGAAGCCGCCGCTCGCCTGCCGCTTGCCGGCGTCGTCGATGTATCCGCCGGTCTCGGCCCAGCCGCCGACGCTGACGAGCGTCTTGGTGTTCGGGAACTGCTTCTTGAACTTGTTGAGCAGGTTGAAGTGGCCCTTGTAGGAGTAGGCCGGGTCCATCTCGGCCCCGGCGACGCCCGGCCAGGTCATGCCGATGGCCGGGTTCCTGTCCGTGTTCGACCCGACGGAGATCTTGTTGTCCGGCCCCACATGGGCGAACGCGTAGTTGATGTGGGTGACCTTGCCCCAGGGGATGTCACCGGCGAGGTAGCGGGTCTGGCCGTTGGAGCCGTCGCGCCAGCCGGTGAAGTAGCCGATGATGCGGCGGGGGTGGTCGGCGCCCATCTTCTCCCGGCCCTCGGTGTCGTAGGCCAGGCAGTAGGGGACCTCCACACCGGGCGTCCGGTAGAGCCCGTCGGGCCGGCACGCCTCGTCGCCGGCCGCCGCTCCGGCGGTGCCGCCGGTCGCGGCCAGTGCCACGGCGCCGGCGGCGAACGCGATGCAGACCGCGGAAGCGGTCCGCGCTAACGATGATCTCAACAGGCGCACAGCCATACCTCCGACAGGCGAAGTGCCGATCCTCCACACCCCACCCCCCAGGGGTTGATCGGAACGTAAGCCGCCGGAACAGCCGCGTCAATGCTTTCTATTAAGAAACTTTCCTTTTAATCAGCCCTTAAGGCGAGCTTGATCAGGCCAGCAGCCAGCCGTACAGCCAGGCGAGCAGCACGAGGCCGGTCAGGGCGGGGACGATCTTCGCGGCGGCAGCGTTCAGCCGGAACGCCTCGACGATCGACAGCCCGGTGGAGACGAGGGCCAGCAGGCCATACCAGGCCAGGGCGTGCGGCACCCCGATCGCGAGCGTGGTCCAGTCCCGGATCCCCGACAGGCTGAGGGCCGACAGCGCGCCCAGCGCGACGCCCGCCAGGCCCGCGAGCGCGCTCAGCCCGCCGCCGCGCCTGCGCACCAGGGAGACCAGCCCCGCGACGAGCTGGACGGCCGACACGAGCAGGAAGACCGCGGGGACGGCCAGCGGGATCGGCGACCGGGACAGCCGGTAGACCGAGGACGTGAGGAGCAGGTCGCCCGGACGCACGACCGGGTACGGCGCGGCGCCGGGGTCGCACGGGCGGCCGTCGCGGCCGGGTCGTCGAGGAACGCGGCGATCATCTGACGGCTGCAGGCGCTCCGACAGGAAGACGGCGTGCCCGACCCGGCGAACTCGGCGAACCGCGCGCCCGGCACCGCCGACACCGCCTGACGCGCGGCCTCCGGCGGTGTGGTGGGGTCGTACTGGCCACCGAGGACCAGTATCGGCGGCGCCGCCCCCTCCCGACGACGCCGTCTGGGTTACCGACGCGTGCGGGGTCAGGAGGTCGGCGTCGGCCCGCGCGGCCGGCAGGCCCCAGGCGTCGCAGACCGCCGCGTCGACGACCCCGGTGAACAGCCGGGGGCCCCGCGAGCCGGGGAAGGAGTTGTACGGCGCCTCGTCCTGGCACTGGACGGCGTAGTACAGGCCCCACTCGTGCGAGGTCAGCCCGTCGCCGGCCGCGTCGACCAGGGGTTGCAGCAGTTCGGTGCGCCCGGCGGCCAGCCCGTCCACGAGGGCCGGCACGATCGGGATCACGTCGGTCTCGTGCAGCGCCTCGCCGAGGATCGTCGCCACGTCGTCCCCGTTGAGCTGCACAGTCAGCCGCTTGTGGGTGAGCGGGTCCCGGGTCTCGTACGTCGCTGGGTGCGCGTCGAGCGCCTTGACCATGGCGTCGAACCGGGCCGCGACGCCCAGCTTGGTCGTCGTCGCCGAGAGCGCGGCGGACGCCTTGTCGTACCAGCGGGAGCCCGCGGGAAGCAGGGAGTCCAGCACGACCCCCCGGGTGCCCTGCGGGTCGCGCGCCGCCGCCAGCAGCATGGGGCGGGTGGAGTAGCTGACGCCGAACAGGTACCACCGCGGGTAGCCGAGCGCGGTCCGCAGGTCCACGACGTCGGCCGCGATCTCGGCGGTCCGGTAGCCGCGCAGGTCGACGTGCTCGGCCTCCAGGCGCGACTGGCAGGCCAGCGCCTGCCGGGCGAGCGGGGTGGTCTCGGCCGACGCGGGTCCGGGCGTGCGCAGGGTGTCCACGACCCCGCGGACGATCTCGGGGCAGCTCAGCCTGGGCTCGGAGTAGCGCCCGCCGCGCTGTTCGAGCACGACCACGTCGCGGCCGGGGAACATCTGGCTGAGGAACCCGGTGAGCTGGAGCGAGGCCGATCCCGGCCCGCCGCTCATGTAGACGACCGGGTCGGCCGCCTGCCCCGAGGCCTGTGACGCCCGGTGCACCGCGTAGCCGACCTTGATCGTCCTGCTGTTGGGGACGTCACGCCGCTCGGGGGCGAGGAGGTAGCCGCAGGTCGTGCCGGACGGTACGGCGACCGGGCACGGGTGCTCCTCGACGGACCCTTCCGCCGCCTCGGCCGCCCGCTCGGGGGAGACCGCCGACGCCGGGCCGGTCACCGCGTGCCCCGCGCCCGGCACCGTCCCGGACCATGCTGTCCCGGCCGGCACCGTCCCGGACCACGTTGTTCCGGCCCGTACCGTCCCGGCCCCGTCGCGGACCGGCGCCGCGAGGGCCGCCGACCCGGAACCTCCCAGAAGCACGAGCGCCGCGGCGAATGCCGTGACGGCCGCTCCACGCGAACTCCGCAACCGTCAGCCCCGTCCCGCGAACCCGGCGATATCCGCAGAAACCTTAGCGTGTTCGTCGGTCATCCCGCCCCCATTCGTCCATGCGCTCCCATTTTGGACGATCATGGGATCGGTCCCGGTTTCACCGGGGCCGTGCGGTGCTCTCCCGGACCACGAGGTCGGTGGACAGCTCGACGCGGCGGGCCTCGGTGTTCTCGCCCCGGCCCATGGCCAGCACCATCCGCGCGGCCAGCGCGGCCATCTCCTCCAGGGGCTGGCGCACGGTGGTCAGCGGCGGCCACGCGGACCGGGACAGCGGCAGGTCGTCGAAGCCGACCACGCTGAGGTCCTCGGGCACCCGCAGGCCCCGCTGCCGGGCCGCCTCGAACACGCCGAACGCCTGCATGTCGCTGCCGGCGAAGATGGCGGTCGGAGGGTTGTCGAGCGAGAGCAGCGCGTGACCGGCGTCGTGGCCCGAGTTGACGAGGAAGTCGCCGTACCGGATGAGCTCCGGGTCGATGGACACCCCGGCCGTCTCCAGCGCGGCGCGGTAGCCGTCGATCCTGGCCCGGCTGCACAGCATGTCGGGCGGGCCGCCGATCATGCCGATCCGGGTGTGGCCGAGGTCGAGAAGGTGGCGCGTGGCCGCGAGGCCGCCGTGCCAGTTGGTCGCGCCGACCGACGCCACGCCGGGCGGCGGCTCGCCCTCGGGATCGACGACGACGAACGGGATCGAGCGGGCGCTGAGCTGGCCCTGCTGCCGCACCGAGAGCCGGGAGCTGACGATGATCACACCGTCCGTGCGCCGCGCCGCGATGCGCTCCAGCCAGTCACGGCCGGGGCCCGCGTGGGTGTGCAGCACGGAGATCACCACGCTCGCGGCGGCCTCGTGCGCCGCCTGCTCGGCCCCGCGCACCAGCTCCATGGCCCACGGGCTCTCGATCTCGGCGAAAACCAGGTCCAGTAAACCGACCGGGCCGTCGCCCTGCCCCGTCCTACGCTGGTATCCGTGCTTCTGCAGGAGGCGCTCCACCCGCTGACGGGTCTCCGGCGCCACCTCGGGACGGCCGTTGATCACCTTGGACACGGTCGGAACGGAGACTCCGGCCTCCTCCGCTATCTGGGCGATGGTCACCCGCCTCTTCACTGGCATGAAGCAGATCGTAGCCGAAAGTTTCGGTAGACCTGAACCGGTTCCTCCTGATGAGACGCCAGACGGCCGTGATCAAGCCGCGAGCGCCCTTGACGCTCAACCTCAGCTTTACTTATCCTCCGGACCACGAAACATTCGGATGCTCGCCGAAACTTTCAGCGCGACCGTCAACAGCGGGTAGCGAGGAGGAGGCGGGGGCCGTCGCCCTCCGGCCACGCCGCCGGTACCGAGGATTGAGGAGAATCGATGACGCTGCTGCGCGTGTCCGGATCCCGGCTGGTAGACGAGGCGGGCGACCCGGTCAGGCTGCGGGGGGTCGGCCTGGGCGGTTGGCTCAACATGGAGAACTTCATCACCGGCTACCCGGCCGACGAGTCCTCGATGCGCGCGGCGGTGCGGGAGGTGCTCGGCGAGGAACGCTACGAGTTGTTCTTCGACCGCTTCCTGACCTCGTTCTTCACCGAGGCCGACGCCGACCTGCTGCGGGACATGGGCGTCAACTGCGTGCGCATCCCGGTGAACTACCACCACTTCGAGGCGGACGACCGGCCGATGGAGATCATCGAGCGTGGTTTCCGCCACCTCGACCGGGTTATCGACCTGCTGGGGGAGCGCGGCGTCTACAGCGTCATCGACCTGCACGCGCTTCCGGGGGCTCAGAACCAGCACTGGCACTCCGACAACCCCACCCACGTCGCCTCCTTCTGGCAGCACCGGCACTTCCAGGACCGGGCGGTTCACCTTTGGGAGGCGATGGCCGACCACTACAAGGACAACCCGTGGGTGGCGGGCTACAACCCGATCAACGAGCCGGCCGACTCGAGCGGCCAGGTGGTCGGGCCCTTCTACGACCGTCTGGTCAAGGCGCTGCGCGCCGTCGACCCCGCTCACGTGCTGTTCCTCGACGGGAACACCTACTCGACCGACTTCTCGGTGTTCCGCGAGGTCTACGAGAACACCGTGTTCGTCTGCCATGACTACGCGCTGGCCGGATTCGCCCACGGCGGGCCGTACCCCGGGTACACCCGCGGCGAGTGGTGTGACCGCGACGAACTCGAGCGCGCCTTCGCCCGCCGCACCGCCTTCCAGCGGGAGACCGGCACGCCGATCTGGGTCGGCGAGTTCGGGCCCGTCTACACCGGCGACCCCTCCGTGGACGAGCAGCGCTACCAGATCCTGCGCGACCAGCTGGAGATCTTCGACGCGTACGAGGCCGGCTGGTCCATCTGGACGTACAAGGACGTCGGTCTCCAGGGCCTGGTCTGCGCGGGCATGCCCTACATGGAGCGGTTCGAGCCGTTCATGGCGAAGAAGAAGCGGCTCGGCGCCGACCGGTGGGGCTCGACGATGGAGGAGACGGCGAGCGAGCTCGCGCCGCTGCACCGGCTGATCGACACGGAGTTCCCTTCCTGGGACCCTTACCCGTGGGGCGCCCGCTACCAGACCGACGACCTCATCCGGCACATCCTGATCGCCCAGGCGCTGCTCCCCGAGTACGCCGAGCTGTTCCGCGGGCTGGACGACGACGAACTGCTCGCGCTCGCCGACTCCTTCGCCCTGTCCAACTGCACTCGGCGCGAGCCCCTGATCCGGCTTCTCGCCGACAACCTGGCCGCGCGCTAGCGCGGCACGAGGAGACCCCCCGATGCGCAGCCTCCGTTCCCGGGCGGCCGCGGCGATCCTGCGTTCGCTTGCAGTACGGCCCGCTGCCGCGGCGTCCTGTGCCTGTTCGCGGGACTGCCGGTGGTCGCGGCGAGTGCGGCACCCGCCGACGCCGCGGCCGTGCAGGTCGCGAAGTACGACTTCGAAGACGGCACCACCCAGGGATGGGGGCCCAGAGGCGACGGGGTCGAGGTCGGCGCGACCTCCGACGCCGCGCACTCGGGGTCGCGCTCCCTGCTCACCTCCGGCCGCACCGCCACCTGGCACGGGGCGTCCATCAGCCCGCCCTTCCAGAAGGGCGTCACGTACCAGGTCACGGCGTACGCCCGGATGGTGAGCGGGGAGCCGTCGAGCACGATCGCGCTGACCGTGCAGCGCACGCCCGACGGCGGCGACACCACCTACGAACGCGTGGCCGCCGCCACCGTGACCGACGGCGGCTGGGCCGAGCTGTCGGGCACCTACTCCTTCGGCGCCGACTCCACCGGCCTGCAGCTCTACGCCGAGAGCTCCGAGGCCACCGCGAAGTACTACATCGACGACATCGTCATCACCTCCGACACCGACCCCGCGCGCTCGGGCCTGAGCACCGACTTCGAGACCGGCACGGCCCAGGGCTGGTCGCCGCGCGCCTCGGCGTCCCTGACGGCGAGCACGGAGGCCGCGCACGGCGGCTCCCGCAGCCTCGCGGTGACCGGCCGCTCGGCCTCCTGGGACGGCCCGGCGATCAGCGTGCTCGGCAAGATGGCCAAGGGGTCGAAGTACACCCTGTCGGCCTGGGTGCGCCTGGGCCCGGACACGACCGCGGGCGGTCTCGGCCTGTCGATCGAGCGCCGGACGAACGGCACCCCCAGCTACGAGCGGGTGGCCGCGCCGAAGGCCGTCCCCGAAGGACAGTGGGTGCAGCTCACCGGCACCTACACGCTCGCGTACGACGTGGACTTCCTCAGCGTCTACGTCGAGTCCGACACCGGCACGTTCCCGTTCTACCTGGACGACTTCACGCTGACGTACGTCGAGCCCAAGCCGATCCAGACCGACATCCCCTCGCTCAAGGACGAGGTGCCGTTCACGCTGGGCGCGGCCGTCGCCCGCGCGCAGACGCTCGGCGAACACGGCGACCTGCTGCTCAAGCACTTCGGCGGGGTCACCCCCGGCAACGACCTGAAGTGGGACGCGACCGAGCCGCGTGAGGGCGAGTTCACCTTCGCCGAGGGCGACTACCTGGTGAACTACGCCGTCCAGCACGGCCTCACCTTCCGCGGGCACACGCTCGCCTGGCACAGCCAGACGCCCGACTGGGTGTTCAAGGACGGCGACCGCGACCTCACCTCCTCGCCCGAGGACAAGGCGCTGCTGCTCAAGCGGCTGGAGAACCACGTGAAGACGCTGGTCGGCCGCTACAAGGGCAAGATCGCGGTCTGGGACGTGGTCAACGAGGTCGTGGACGAGAACCAGCCCGACGGCCTGCGCCGGTCGAAGTGGTTCCAGATCACCGGCCTCGACTTCATCCGCACGGCCTTCCGCGTCGCGCACGAGACCGACCCGGCCGCCGAGCTGTTCATCAACGACTACAACACCGAGTTCCCGCGCAAGCGGCAGGCGCTGTACGACCTGGTGAAGAAGCTGAGGGCCGAGGGTGTGCCGATCGACGGCGTCGGCCACCAGCTCCACCTCAACATCGAGCAGCCGCCGGCTTCCGAGGTCGAGGCCACCATCGAGCAGTTCGCCACGCTCGGGGTGGACCAGCAGATCACCGAGCTGGACGTGAGCGTCTACCCCGACTTCGTCTCCACCTACGACGAGGTGCCGGCCGAGGTGCTCGCCGAGCAGGGCTACCGCTACAAGGAGCTGTTCGACGTCTTCCGCAGGCACAAGGCGCAGATCAGCTCGGTCACCGTATGGGGCCTGGCCGACGACGCCACCTGGCTGTCGACCTTCCCGATCACCCGGCTGAACGCCCCGCTGCTCTTCGACGACGAGCTCCAGGCCAAGCCGGCGTACTGGGGCGTCGTGGACCCGGCGAAGCTGCCGCCGCTGGTGCGCAGACTGGAGGCCCCCGCCGCGACGCCGAAGGTGGACGGCGGTCGCGACCTCGAATGGGACCTGCTGCCCGACGCCCCGATCGCCCGCGTCGGCGACGTGTCCGCCGGGTTCCAGGCCCGCTCGTCGGCCAGGTGGCTGTACGTCCTGGCCGAGGTGCGCGACCCGAGCGACGACCGGGGCGACCGGGTCGCGTTCACCGTGGGCGGTACGCCGTACGCCGTCCGGCGCGACGGCGGCCACCCGCGCGGCGTCGACGCGGCCGTGAGGAAGACGGCCGGCGGCTACCGGGTGGAGGCGCGGCTCCCGATCGGGACCGACGTCGCCGTGGCGGTCGCCGACGCCTCCGGCGGCTCGCAGACCTTCTGGACCGGGAAGGTCACCGCCACGCCCGCGGTGAAGCTGGCCACCGCGCCGGGCCGCCGGCCGGTGGTCGACGGCACCGTCGACCGGGTCTGGGCGGCGGCGCCGGAGATCCGCACCGCCACCTGGATCCAGGGCACGTCGGGGGCGACCGCGCGGGCCCGGGCGATGTGGAGCGGCGACACGCTGTACCTGCTGGCGCAGGTCGCCGACCCCACGCTCAGCGAGCAGTCGGCCAACCCGTGGGAGCAGGACTCCGTCGAGTTCTTCGTCGACCCCGGCAACGGCAAGACCAGGGGCTACGGCGACGACGACGGCCAGTATCGGATCAGCTTCTCCGGGAGGACGTCGGCCGGAGGCCCGCTCGACCCCGCCGCCATCGCGGGCAACCTGACGGCCGCCGCCAAGGTCGTCCCCGGCGGCTACGTGGTCGAGGCCGCCGTCAAGCTGCCCACGATCACGCTGCGGGACGGCACGCTGCTCGGCTTCGACGTCCAGGTCAACGACGCCACAGGGGCCGCCAGGACCGGCGCGGTGACCTGGAACGACGCCACCGGGCAGGGATACCGGGACACGAGCCACTGGGGCGTGCTCCAACTGCGTCACTGAACTGCGTCACTGAACTGTGCCACTGAACTGTGCCACTCAACTCCGGCACCGGCCCGGCGAAGGGGCCCAGCGGAGAGGACCAGTGCAGGGGCCTGGCGCAGGGAGGCCCCGCGCTGGAAGGCTCTGCGCTGGAAAGCCCCGCGCTGGAAGGCGCGCCGCGTGTCCGTGCCGGACGGCCCGGTTCCCCACCTGGGGAACCGGGCCCGTCACGTTCGAGGAAGGGACGAATGATCGACGGAGTCGACGGCTGGGAGTACCGGAACCCGGTCATCCCCGGGTTCCACCCCGATCCATCGGTCTGCCGGGTGGGCGAGGACTACTACCTGGTGACCTCCAGCTTCGAGTGGTTCCCCGGTGTGCCGATCTTCCACAGCCGCGACCTGGTCAACTGGCGGCAGCTCGGCCACGTGCTCGACCGCCCGTCCAGCTCGACCTGGACGGCATGCGGCCCTCGGGCGGCGTCTACGCCGCCACCATCCGCCATCACGACGGTGTCTTCCACGTCGTCACCACGCTGGTGGACGGGCGGGGCAACTTCGTCGTCACCGCCACCGACCCCGCGGGCCCCTGGAGCGAACCCCGATGGCTGCCGGGAACCCGCGGCATCGACCCCTCGCTGCTGTTCGACGACGGCCGGGTCTGGCTCACCGGCACCAGGGAGAAGGACGCGCCCCGCTATCCCGGCGAGACCGAGGTCTACCTCCTGGAGCTCGACCCGTCCACACTGGAGCCGCGCGGCGAGGAGCGGGTCGTCTGGGAGGCCGCCCAGCGGGGCGCCGTGTGGTCCGAGGGCCCGCACCTGTACAAGATCGGCGGCAGGTACTACCTGCTGACCTCGGAGGGCGGCACGTCGTACGACCACGCGGTCGTGGTCGCCAGGGCCGACCACGTGACCGGGCCGTACGAGCCGAACCCGCGCAACCCGATCCTCACCCACCGGCATCTCGGTCTCGGCCACCCCATCGCCTGCACGGGCCACGCGGACCTGATGGAGACCCAGGACGGCGAGTGGTGGATGGTGCTGCTGGCCACCCGCCCGTACGGCACCCCCGGCGACCTGGGCGCCGGCAACGTGAGAGGCGACAACCTGGGCAGGGAGACGTTCCTCACCCGGGTCTCCTGGGAGGACGGCTGGCCGGTCGCCGAGCAGGTCGGGTCCGTGGCCGCGGGGCCGGCGCTGCCCGAGCACCGCTGGCCCGCCGTCCCCGCCTGCGACCACTTCGACGCCGACCGGCTCTCACCCGTCTGGAACCACCTGCGCACCCCGCGCACGCCCTACTGGAGCCTGGGCGACAGCCGCCTGCGGCTGCGGCTGCGGCCGGAGACGCTGGCCCAGCGGGTCAACCCGAGCCTGGTGGCCCGCAGACAGCAGCACATGGACTTCGCCGTCCACGCCGCGCTCGACTTCATGCCCGCGGCCGGGGAGTGCGCCGGTCTCGCCCTGGTGCAGAACGACGACCACCACGTGCTGCTCGTGCGGACCGTGCGCGGCCTCGAACTCGTCCGCAGGAGGGCGGGCTGGGACGACCTGCTCGCCTCCGTGCGGGTGCCCGGCCAGCGGCGGCTGTATCTCGGAGTCGAGGCGCGCGGGCAGGCCTACCAGGCCAGGTACGCCGTGGCGCCGGGGGAGTGGACCGACCTCGGCGACCCGGTGGACGGCAGGATCCTCAGCAGCGCCGTGGCCGGCGGCTTCACCGGGGCCTACGTCGGCATGTACGCCAGCTCCAACGGCCGCCCGAGCTCCAACGTGGCCGCGTTCGACTGGTTCGAGTACCTGCCGCTCAGCCCGTGACTCACTGGACGATGCGGCGGAAGGCGGAGCCGGCCGCCCGCACCGCCAGGGCGGGCGAGAGCCGTACGGCCCGCCAGGTGGCGCGGGCGGACGCCGGCGCGACGATGAGCGCCTGGTTCCTGGCCACGCCGCGCAGCACGTCGCGGGCGAGCGACTCGACGGGATACAGGCGGCCCTGGGCCCGCACGGCCGTCGTGCGGGCGCGCAGGCCGATCTCGGTCTGCGGCAGCCCGGGGTTGGCGTTGTCCAGCAGCGGGGTGTCGGTGAACCCGGGGCAGACCACGCTGACCCTCACGCCGTGTGCCGCCGCCTCGGCCCGTAGCGCGAGCGACAGCCCGACGACGGCGTGCTTGGTCGCCGTGTACGGCAGCATCATGGGCGCGGGGGTCAGCCCGGCCAGCGACGCGGTGTTGACGATGTGCCCGTAGCCCTGCTCGATCATGAGCGGGTACGCCGCGTGCACCCCGTGGACCACCCCGCGCAGGTTCACGTCGATGGTCCGGTTCCAGTGGTCGAGCGTGAACTCCTCGGCACGGCCGCCCACCGCGATTCCGGCGTTGTTGAACAGGAAGTCGAGCCGCCCGTGCTCGGCCGCCACACCGGTGACCAGTTCCCGCACCGCCTCCGCGTCGGAGACGTCGCACACGACGCCCGCGCAGCCGAGGTCCTTGGCGGCGTCCTCGGCCCCCCGGACGTCGGCGATCGTGACGTGGACGCCGCGCCGTACGAGCTCGGCGGCGACGGCCCGCCCGATCCCCGACGCCCCGCCCGTGACGACGGCGGTCTTCCTCACGAGTTTCCCCTCGCTTGAGCCTTAGGCTCATCCCAGATGCCCATCGCCCGCCACAAACGGCGGCTGACCGGGTTCATCATGCCCAGATCGGCGCAAAGCTCTCTCGTCCTGGACACCGAGTCGCGGGTCTGCGCGGCCGTCTCGGGGTTGTCGACGTAGACCTCGCGCACGACGTCGTCCGGGATCCGGAACGCCCTGATCATCGAGCCGGGCGGGGACAGCATGATCCGCGCCATCAGGCCGATGATCAACGGCGTGAGCACACTCAGCGCGAAGCGGCGGTGGCGCGGCATGCGCGGCACCCGCCGGCGCAGGTAGTGACGGGCGAAGGAGATGTGCCGCGCCTCCTCCGCCACGTGGATGCGCATGATGGTCTCCTCGAGCGGATGCCGGATGCGCCCGCTCTTGAGCGTCGTGCGCTGCACGTGGTCGATCGGGTCCTCGCCGCCCAGCACGAAGACGAAGAACAGCTCGGTGGAGATCAGCGGAATCCACGGCACCACCTGGGCGAGCAGGCTGAGCGGGCCGGGCATGCCGCGAATGGGGAGCTTCGTGCGGTTCACGAACTCCTGGAACATCATCCCGTGATGGCCCTCTTCGATCGTCTCGTGGTAGACGTACCGGAACTCGGGAGAGCCGTTCGGCAGCCGGTAGGCGTAGTTGAGCAGCCCGCGCTTGAGCAGGTTCTCGAACTGCAGCCCGATCTTCATGGCGGTCGCGACCCGCCAGAGCCCGATGCGCGCCCTGACCTCCGGTGACCGGCTCCGGTACCAGGGATGGCCGCCCAGCCGGTCGGCCGGCGGCAGTTCCCACCGCGGGTCGGCCTGGTCCACGTGGAACTCCGGGTCGTCCCAGGGGATGTCGACGTACGGCTCCCAGTGCTTGTCGACCGAGGCCTTCGACAGGCGTTCGATGACGGCCTCGTACGCGCTCCGGGCGGCGACGTGCTCGTCCTTCTCCCTGTTCGCGGTGGTCTTCGGCGCGGCGGACATGCGGCCTCCCTTCCGGCGCCGCAATTGTACGACTCATCCAATAACTCGGGAAGGGGGCCGCCACGACGCGACTCGGCGGATTTCCCGGCCGGCAAGATTTCCGCGCGGTACAGTTCGGCGAGGTCACCCGTGTGTGGCCTTCTTGAACGGCCCTCCCTCACCTACTGTCGAAGCGAGGGGACGGCGAATTGGGAGCCCGCGTGCGTGAGACCTGCGACGTCGTGATCATCGGTGGTGGCGTGATCGGCTGCGCGATCGCGCACCGGCTGGCCGCGCGGGGCACGAGCGTGGTGCTCGTGGACGCCGGGCAGCGCCTCGGGCTCGGCGCCTCCGACGGCGCGATGGGCGGCATCCTGACTCAGACGGAGCCCTCCTGCCTCGGCCCGCTCAGCAGCGTCATCAAGAGCAGCCGCGACATCTACCCGGACTGGCTTGAGGAGATCCGCGACGCCTCGGGCGTCGAGGTCCCGGTGCTGGACGGCGGCGACATCCAGGTCGCGCTTGACGAGGCCGAGATGGAGCGCCTGGAGTCCAAGGTGCTGCCGCAGTGGAAGAACTCGCCGTTCGCCGTCGAGCGGCTGACGGCGGCCGACGCCAGGAGCCTCGAACCGCTGCTGAGCGAGCGCGTCGTCGGCGGGTTCCTGCTGCCGGAGGAGCTCGCGCTCGACCCGCGGGTGCTCATGGCCGCCCTGTCGGGAGCCGTGCTGTCGGGTCGTACGCCGATCCGGGTGCTGAACGCGGTGCGCGCCACCGACCTGCGGACCGGGCCGGGCGGCGTCGAGGTGGACCTCCACGACGGCCGCCGGGTGTCCGCGGAGCAGGCCGTCGTCGCGGCCGGCCACCTGAGCGGGGTCTTCCTGCCCCGCCACCGCGCCCACCTGTTCCCCATCAAGGGCGTGGCCTTCGACGTCCGTCCGCCCGGGGCCGTCACCTACCCGCTGCGCCACCACATCTTCGCGGAGATCAGGCAGGACGGCCGGGAGTACTACCCCTATCTCGTCCCGCGCCACGACGGCAGGGTGGCCGTCGGCGTCACGTACGAGGAGAACGTGGGCGACGTGACGGTGACCGCCGCGGCGGTCGAGGAGATCCGGCGGGGCGTCGCAGCGCTCATGCCCAGAGCGGCCACCTGGCCGATCGGCCGGCGCTGGGCCGGACTGCGGCCGGGCAGCGCCGACCACATGCCCATCCTCGGCCACGTGGACGACCACGGCCGGGTCGTGGCGGCCACCGGCCACAGCGGCCTCGGGGTCACGCTCGCCCCCGTCACGGCGGAGCTGGTGGCGGCCCTGGTCCGCGGGACCGCCGGCCCCCGGGAGAAGGAACTGCTCGCCGTCTGCCGGCCCGACCGCCCCTTCCCTCCCGCGCCGCTCCCGCCTACGCCGCCGGTGTCGCCGCCTCCCACAGTTCGCTGAACCGCTCGGCCCGCTCCCGCACCCTCTCCTGGTCCTGGACGAGGATCGTGCTGTGGATCACCGGGGCGATGCCGTCGCCGACCTGCGGGGCGGGGTTGGACTCGTAGTAGACGACCCCGTCGAACAGGATGAAGTCCGACAGCGAGCCGCGCAGCAGGGGCGGCGCGTCGGTGAGGAGGAGCGTGCGCACCTCGATCCCGACCGTGGTCTGCCACTTCCACACCCGGCGGAACGTCTCGGAGTCGAGCCGCTCGGAACGGTCCACTACGAACACCCGGCGCACCCGCGCCCCGCGCTGGACGAGGTCGCGCTGGAGCTTGACGTAGCGCTGCCCGAGGTCGGTGTGCCAGAAGCCGCCCTCGAACTCGGTGTCGCGGGCGTCCACGCTGGTCAGGCTGATCGCGTCGAGACTGACCCGGGCGTTGCGCGCGAGCGCCAGCAGCCAGTCGCGGTCCTCGCCCTCGTACAGCGCGTACCTGCCGTCGGCCAGCTCGCCGAGGAACTTCGCCATCCGGGTGACCTCGTGGTGCACCAGGCTCTTGACGAGGTCGGGCATGTCGTCGCGGATCTTGGCGGCGTTCTGCACCAGCTCGGCCACACCCCTGGTCTCCAGCGCGGACATCTCCACGACGCCGAACAGCTTGCTCGCCTCGTTGATCTTGGAGAAGCTGTCGGCCACCAGATCGTGGGTCTTCGTGTGCTGCCTGCGCTGCTCCTGCAGCACGGTCTCGAGCTGGTCGTCCACGTCCGCGAGGAACTGCACGACGAAGGCGACGCCGCTGATGAAGGTCGCGAGCAGCAGGCTCCACAGGTCCTCGTTCGGCCCGTGGATGAGCGCGTTGCTCACGAGATAGCTCACGCCGCCCACGAGCACGTCACGAGGACCTTGCGCACGATCCTCGGGACGAGCGACGGGGAGGGCTCGGGTGCTGCTCCGGTCACGGTCACCTCCGTCCGGCTTCGGCGGTCGCGCTGAGCAGTGCCAGGGTGTTCATCGCGACCTGGTCGCGGACCCGGTCGACCAGGGAACGCCACTGCCGGGTGAACCCCGGCCGCCGCTCCAGGCTCTCCCAGAACGGCGTCAGCCACTCCTCGACCCGGGCGGCGGGCATCCACAGGTGCATGAGGTGGTCGATGGCGGGTGCCAGGCGGGCCACCGCCTGGGCCCCCGGCGTCGCGCCGATCCGCGCCCGCTCGACGATGACCAGTAGCGACGTCAGCAGCCAGTCGTGCGTCGCCAGGTCCTCGCACAGGTCGACCACGGCGGGGGTGAACGGGCCGGGATGCGTCAGGCGCAGCGTCCGCTCCTGCTCGGTGTGCAGGGTGAACCGGATCGACGGCTCGCCGGTTTCCGCCACCCACCGCAGGCTCGTCCGCGGGATCTTGAAGGGCGCCCGCCGGTCCAGCAGCGGGGACGCCTGGACGAGGTCGAGGAACCGGCCGCTGACGGCGCCCAGATCGAGACAGCCGGGCGCGGGGTCGCCGGTGAACCCTTCGGCGAGGTCGGACGCCTTCGCCTTCCCCAGGACCTCCACGACCCCGGGCCGGGACAGGTAGTGCGACCAGGGCAGCCTCCGGTCGGTCTCCGAGCGCACCACCCGGACGTACGACGACCCCTGGGCCACCCGGCCCCCGGTCACCGCGCAGCGGGACACGACCGTGCCGACGCCCCTGATCCGGGAGCGGGAGGCGGCGGGCAGCGCGCAGTCCACCCCGGTCAGCCGCTCGGGCGACAGCGCGTGGACGATGGGACGGCGGGAGACCCGCACGCTCTCCCCGGCCATGAGCCCCAGCACCTGACGGCACGTCGACTCGGAGATCTCCCCGGAGTTCTGCAGCAGCCCGGTCTGGACTTCCCCGATCACCAGCATCGGGCCCCTCAGACGAAGACGTAGGAGATGCGGTCGACGAGCTCCTCTTCGAGCCGGACTCCCTCGCTCTCGCTCCGGGTGGCGACCTGCCGCAGGACCTCGTCGTCCACCGCGACCTGGCTCAGGATCGTCCGTACGGCCAGCTCGACGGGCAGGAACCGGGGGGAGAGGACGGACAGCGTGGTGTACGCGCTGAACGGCGCGGCCTGGGGGTTGAGCCGGACGACCGCGGGCAGTCCGTCCCAGTCGCGGGGCCAGCCGCCGTCCAGGGCCACCGGAGGGAGCGGCACCCGGCCCTCGCTGCGCAGCAGCCCCAGCCGCAGGAGCTGCCAGACGGCCGCGAGGAAGGGGCACGACCAGGTGCGCCGCGGCCCCTTCTCGTCCCACAGCTCGACGTCCACGAAGATCGAGTGGCCGCGCTTGGCGTTCTGGGCGGGAGGCTCCCACGGCCGGGCCTTGCCCATCGCCTGCAGCGGCGCGGTGCGGGGCGAGCGGGAGCCGTTGCACAGCCAGCCCGTCTCCTTCACGGGCGGGCGCGACCCGTCGGTCTCCGGCGGCGGGTCGTCGACGAGCCGGTCCTCCACGAGCCGGGCCAGCTCGACACCGCCCGATTGGGCGCAGGCCGACTCGCGGGCCAGGTAGTCGATGGACAGGTCGTGCTCCGCCGCCGCCTCCAAGACCATCGGGACCAGTTCTGCGGGGGTGCTGAAGCGGCTGAAGTAGTCGTCCACCAGAAAGCAGGTGCTCACCCGGGCACGGCCCCCGGGCACCCGCTCCCGCCATAACGAGCGGACCGTGGCGAGCCACGGCGCGACCCTGCGGAACTGCTCGCGCAGCCGGTCCGGGCCCGCCTCGAAGTCCTCCATGTAGAGATGCCCGAGCTCGACGGACACATGGGAGAGGGGGACGGAGGCGATCCTGCGCTCGGCCGCCACCTCGCCGAACGTCGCGTGCACCGGCGTCACAGGCCCTCCCACGCGCTGTCGTCGACGATCTTCTTGGCGAGCTCGTCGAACGCGGCGGCGGTCTCCGCGTTGGCGATCTTGCTGGCGAGCACGTCCTCGTCGGTGATGAGCTGCTCGCGCCACTGGAGGACCGGGTCCAGGGGGATCTTGCCGAGCATGGCCGTACGGCCGACGCCGTGGCGGCCGGCCAGCTCGCGCAGCTCGCTGTCGCACGCGCTCAGCCAGGCCCGCTGCTCGTCGCGCAGCCCGACGAGCTCCGCCGCGTCCGGTTCGAGCACGGCCGTGCGCACGAAGCGGATGCGGTCGCGCAGGTCCTCCCGGTCGTGGCCGAACCTGCTGCCGACGTCGAGCAGCCCGTCGGCGCCGGCGACGAGCCCGTCGGCCGCGATGATGTGCTGGCGCGTCCAGCGGTGGAAGACCAGCCAGCGGAACGGGACCGCGGGCATCCGCACGGTCGCCGCCAGGACCAGCTCGGCGGTGAACGACCGGCCGGCGCTGACGTCGATCATGCACAGGTCGAACTCCTCCTCCAGCCGCCCGAACAGCTGGACGCAGCGGCCGACGATCTCGTCGGTGAGGGCCGACAGCTCGCCGCCGCCCTCGCTGCCCGGCAGCAGCACGAGCCGTCCCGCGCCGGGCGGGCGGGTGCGCAACCCTTCGCGGTCGGACTCGGCCCACACGTCCACCCGCCGCGGCTGCGGGCACTCGCCCCGCAGGTATTCGTGCAGGCCGTTCTCCGGGGTGCCGCGGGCCACCGCGCTGACGCTGAAGATCGCCCCGGCGGTCGGCGAGCCGAAGTCGAAGTCCAGATAGCAGACGTCGTTGCCTGCAGGGCGTGCCGGTACACGATGTTGGTGCCGGTGACCGAGCGCCCGGTCCCGCCCTTGTCCGAGATCGCGAAGACAAGCACCTAGATCGCCTCCGACGCGCTGTCGCGGGCGGCGGCCAGCCGTTCGAGGCCGAGCAGGGCGTCGTTGATCAGCGCCTGGGCGGTGGCGGGCCGGTCGCTGACGATCGCCCTGGCCCGCTGCAGCGACGCCTGGATCGAGCGCAGCTTGGGCTGGATCGTCTGCCCGCCCACCAGAGGCCGGGTGACCAGCTCCTGGTCCAGCAGGTGCTCGGCCTCCCCGAGCATCTGGAGGGCCAGCTCCACGAGCTGGGGGCTGCGCAGCGGCGGCTCCCCGCTGGACGCCGCCGCGGAGACGAGGAACTCGACGACCCGCTCGCTGAAGTACCAGGACGGCTCCTCGTCGCGCACCTGGATGTCGCTGAAGACGTTGCCCGGCTGGTCCCACAGGCCGGCGGCCGGGCCGTCCGTGTGGCGGCGCAGCATGATGTGCCGCCAGATCTGGTCGGCGAGGGCGAGCAGCCGCTCGCGCATCCGCGTGTTCTGCGCGATGGAGGCGGCCCAGATGGTCCGTTTGAGCAGCGTGATGGCGAAGTCGGAGACGACCCACACGAGGTGGGGGCCGAGCACGTCGCTGCCGTGCAGGTTGATCGGGACGCCGGGGGAGTGCATCAGCACGGGCGGGTCGCCCGGCACCGCCCTGCGGATGATCCTGGCGCGGACGGCCAGCTCCTCCAGCACGGCGGCGACCCGGCCGAGGTCCACGTCGGCCGCCCGGTTGTTGACCAGGCTCTGCACCACCATGGCGGTGACGCCGAGGCTGTAGTAGTCCGACTCCTTCTCGTCGACCGTCCGCCAGGGGATGTCCTCCAGCGGCCAGGTGCCCCGTCCGTACGTCGCGATGGTGCGCCAGTAGGACTGGGTGAGGTCCCAGCGGCGCTGGATGGCCTGGGCGAGGGTGATCTGGTCGTCGTTGAGCAGGCTCAGGACGCGGGTGCGGGCGGAGAACAGGTCGGCGATGCCGACGAGGGCGTTGACGGTGAAGTACAGGAACGGCGTGTCGGCGGCCACGCCCTTGGGCTGGGGGCCGATGTCGAGCGGCGTGACGATGTCGGGGGCGTCCTTCACGATGCCCCACGTCCAGCCGCACTCGAACAGCAGGTTCTCGTTGTCGAGGTCCACCTGGCTGCCCGAGCCGATCGTCAGGTCGCGCAGGCCGGCCCGCACCGGCCGCAGCTCGCGCCGCAGGTCGTCGAGCACGCGGCGGACGGGTGCGCCGGTCTGGTTCACCGTGCGCAGCAGCGCGCGGCCCGCCGTGGAGCCGGGGTCGAACGCGTTGACCGTGAAGCTGCGCAGCAGGCCCGCCATCGCGGCCGACAGCCGTTTGCTGGCCAGGTCCTCCAGCTCGCGGATCTCGCGGCGGATGGACTCGCGCCGCACGCTCTGCCGGAAGACCTTCAGGAAGCCGAGTGTGCCGAGCGCGAGCGTGACCGACATGGAGAAGGAGTCGACCACGTCGAGCTGGAGCTGCTCGGGCGTGACCTTCGTCTCGTCGTCCACCGAGCGGAAGTAGCTGCCTCCGGAGAACAGCGGGCGGCCGTCGTCGGCGGTGTACGTGCGCAGGTACTGCCCGATGACCTTGAGCAGGAGCTTGGGGATCTCCACGGAGTCGCCGAGGACGGCCAGCGCGGCCAGCACGTCGTCGGCCGTCTCGTCCGGCGTGTCCAGGCGGAAGCCCGGCAGTTCCGAGGCCGGATACATGAAGCAGAGAAGCTGCTCCGCGTCGGAGATGGAGTTCGACCCGTCCCGGCCGCCCCACGCCCAGACGCCGTCCCGGTAGGAGGCGCGCGCGGCCGCCTCCCACAGCTCCAGGAGCTGCTGTCGCGGCTGGAGTTTCATTTGGGCCCTCTCTGCGCTGCGCCGTCTTCCGTGCCCTCTCCGTGCTGCCGTCGCGAAGAAAGGCACGCTCGTGTGGCCGGGCGGGACCGAGGCCGGGGTCCCCAGACCCTCCCTAGGGGTTTCCTTTTCCGACTCAGGTGGAGACGGAACCACCACAACCCTTATACCATTGGATTCCAGCTTCGTCGCCTGGACCATCTGTGGTATTTCGTGCACCGCCTGGTTGTCGTGATTGGAGAGATACCACAGAGAAAAACAGACATATATGTCCTAAGTCTGAGAGATATTTGAAATGTCCCAAACCGCGGCTCCAAGGGATATAACGGACTATCGTCCCGTGCAGCCGTGGCCGGCGGCCGGAGCGGCCCCCAAAGGCGGGACGGTCCTGGTGACCGGGGCGGGCATCGACATGGCGCTGCTGGAGCCGCTCGCCCGGCAGGGGCTCACCGTACGGCGGCTCGCGTCGCCGCTGACCGAGGACCAGCTGGTGCGCGAGCTGCGGGGAGCGGTCGCCTATCTGCACGGCGGTGAGGAGCGGGCGAGCGCGCGGGTGCTGCGCGAGGCGCGCAAGACGCTGAAGGTCGTGGCCTTCCTCGGGGTGGGCTACGAGAACTTCGTCGACGCCGCGGCGGCCGACCGGCTCGGCATCGCCGTCACGAGCACGCCGGGGGCGGCCACCGACGCGGTCGCGACGTTCACGGTCGCGCAGATCGTCAACGCCAACCTGGGCATCCCCCGGCACCTGGGCGCCCGGGTTCCCGGCTGGCAGGGCTCCGACGAACTGCCCCACGAGCTCGCCGCCCGCAGCGTCGGCATCATCGGCATGGGCGCGAACGGCCGGCGGATCGCGGAGATCCTGCGCCGGGGCTTCGGCGTCCGCGTGTCCTACTACAGCCGCACCCGCAGGCCGGACACCGAGCGGGACCTCGGCATCTCCTACCTGCCCCTGCTCGACCTGGCCGCGGGCAGCGACATCCTCGTGGTCATGGTGCCGGAGACCGGCGAGACCAGGTCGATGGTCGACTCGTCGGTGATCGGCCGGATGCCGGAGGGCGCGATCCTCGTCAACACCGCCCGCCCGGCCATCGTCAGTCCCGGCGCCCTTTACACCGGCCTGGAGAAGGGCCGCGTCAGCATGGCGGTCTTCGACGGCTTCTACGGCCCGGAATGCAAGGAGGCGATCGAATTGCGGCGGGATTTCCCCGAACGCCTCCTGGTCACCGGGCATATCGCCTCCCACACCGTCGAGGCGATGGACCGGATGGTGCGCCAAGCCGTGAAGTCCATTGAGAATGTGCTGACGTACGGATGGGACGAACACGAGGTCGGATCGCGTTCCCGGCCCCGTTTTCGTTAGCCGGAGGAAAAAGGCGGCACGCGGAACGGTAGGGCGGTGCGTGGAAGGGGAAACCATTTGGGAAACCCAAGGGAAACCCCTCCGCTATCCCGGGAAGTGATACGTGGACGGCCATGACCCGATCCCCCCGGCGGGGACGATCACGACGCCCACGGGGGCGCGCGCCCTGGTCGAGGCGCTGCGACTGCACGGCGTCGACACGATTTTCGGTATTCCGGGCACCCATAACCTCGCGATCTACGAGGAGCTCGACCGGGCGGGCGTGCGATGCGTGACGCCCCGGCACGAGCAGGGCGCGGGATACGCCGCCGACGGATACGCCAGAGTGACCGGCAGGCCCGGCGTCGTCGTCACCACCACCGGTCCCGGTGTGGTCAACGCGGCCACGGCCCTCGGGCAGGCGTACTCCGACTCCTCCCCGGTCCTGCTCGTCTCACCCGGCGTTCCCACCGCCCATCCCCGCGACGGCCGCGGCTACCTGCACGAGAGCAGGGACCAGTCGCGGGCGATCGACGCGCTGTGCGCCTGGAGCCACCGGGTGACGACCGTGCGGGAGATCCCCGCCGCGGTCGCCCGTGCCTTCGGGCGGTTCGCCGAGGGACGCCCCCGGCCGGTTCACATCGAGATCCCCTTCGACCTGCTCGACCTGAAGGGCCAGGTGAAGATCGTCCCGCCGTACCGGATCACGCGCCGTGAGCCCGACCCACGGGCCCTCGACGCGGCGGCCGGGCTGCTGCGCACGGCGCGCCGCCCGGGTCTCGTGCTCGGCGGCGGCGCCCAGTGTCCAGGCGAGCGGGGCCCAGGCGGGCGGCGCCCGGGTGGAGGGAGCCAGGACGACGAGCCGCCGGTGGGGCGTCTGGCGATGCGCCTGGCGGAACGGCTCGGCGCGAGGGTCGTGACCACGGTCAACGGCAAGGGCGCGGTGCCGGAGAGCCACCCGCTGGCGCTCGGCACCACGCTGCACCTGGCGGCCGTACGCCGGTGGCTCGCCGCGTGCGACGTCGTGCTGGCCGTCGGCACCGAGCTCGGCCCGGCCGACCTGTGGGACGACGCCTTCGTCCTGTCCGGCCGCCTCGTGCGCATCGACATCGACCCGGGGCAGATGCACGGCGACCACGTGGCCGACGTGGCGATCGTCGCGGACGCGGAGCTCGCCATGCGGGGGCTGGCGGAACGGCTCGACCGGCAGGGCGCCGTGCCGTTGCCGCGCCGGGAGCCGGATCCGGCGTGGGCCACAATGCGGAGCTCGACCAGCTCACCCGCAGGTGGTCCGGCCAGCTCGCGGCGCTGCGCCGGGCCCTGCCGCCGGAGACCGTCGTGGTGGGCGACAACTCGATGTTCGTCTACCACGGGGCGCTCGTCGGCATTCCGATGGACCCGCCCGGGCGGTTCCTGTTCCCCACCGGGTTCGGCACGCTGGGCTTCGCGTTGCCGGCCGCCATCGGCGCCAAGCTCGGGCGGCCCGACCTCCCCGTGGTGGCGCTGGCCGGCGACGGGGCCTTCCAGTTCAGCCTCCAGGAGCTGGCCACGGCGGTGGAGCTGGAGCTGAGCCTGCCGATCGTCGTCTCCGCGAACGGCGGCTTCGGGGAGATCCGCGAGGAGATGCGGGAGCGGGGCATGCGGCCGGTCGCCGTGGACCTGCACGCGCCCGACTTCCCCGCCCTCGCCGCCGCGTACGGAGCCCGGGGCCGTGCCGTCAAGACGCCGGGGGAGCTGGAGGAGGCGGTCGCCGAGGCCCTGCGCGTCCCGGCGCCCACCGTGATCGTCGTACCCGAGGAGGACTGAACCGTCACCGGGCGGGCGCGAGCGGGAGCCGCAGCACGAAGCGGGCGCCCCGGTCGCTGTCCTCGATCGTGAGCGTCCCCCCGTGCGCCTGGGCGATCTGGCGGGCGATGGACAGCCCGAGCCCGGTGCCGCCGGCGTCCTTCGACCGGGCGGCGTCGAGCCGGGTGAAGCGCTGGAAGACCAGTTCCCGCTTGTCGGGCGGGATCCCGGCGCCGTCGTCGAGCACCTCCAGCACGCCCTTGCCGTCCTCGCGCCGCACGGTCACCGTGAGCCTGGACACCGCGTGCCGCTCGCCGTTGTCGAGGAGGTTGTTGAGCAGGCGCGCCAGGGCCAGCCGGTCGCCGACGACGATCACGCCGGGCGCCAGGTGCCGCACCACCTCCACCTTGCGCGACCTGCGGTCGAGCTCACGGGCGGCGAGGCCGCCGAGGTCGGCGGGCTCGCGACGGGGCGGCGCGCCTGCGTCGAGCCGGGCGAGCTGGAGCAGGTCGGTCACGAGCGCCTGCAGGCGGTCGCAACTGCTCAGCAGGGCGCGCCCGGTGGCCGGCCAGTCGGCGTCCTCGCTGTGCAGCAACGCCTCCTCGATCTCCGTGCGCATCGCGGTCAGCGGGCTGCGCAGGTCGTGGGAGGCGTCGGAGGCGAAGCGCCGCTGCCGCTCGACGGCCATCTCCGCCCGGTCCAGGGTCTGGTTGGCGGTCTCGGCGAGCCGCCGTATCTCGTCGTGATACTTCGGCACCGGCACGCGCTGGCTCAGGTCGGTCGCGGTGATCCGGGCGAGCTTGCCCGTGATCGCCTCCACCGGGCCGAGCGCCTTGCGCACGGTCTGGTACGTGCCGAGCGCGGTGAGCCCGACCAGCAGGAGTGAGCCGCCGAGCAGCGCCGCCAGCAGCGGGCCGCTGACGTACCACGGCACGGTGTCGTCGGCCGCGTAGATCGTCCACAGGCCGCCGGTGTTGTGGAAGCGGAACGCGACGACGACCATGCACCGGTCCGGGAACGCCGGGGAGGCGCACAGCACCTTGCTCGTCTCCGGGGTCGTCAGCTCCGGCCGGAACGCGGCCATGCGCGGCCGGCCGGTCAGGGTGTCGCTGACGGAGACGATCCGGCCGTTGTTGTCGATCACCTGCACGCCGGCCACGCCCGGGTCCAGCAGCACCGGAGGCAGCCGGTCGCGCTTGGCCTGGTAGGCGAGGCGTACGGCGGTGGTGGTGATCTCGTCGGTCTTGTACCGCTCGGCGGTGCCGTGCAGGATCCCGAGGACCAGCAGCACGGCGACGGCGCACAGGAGAGCCATCACCGCGCTCGCCAGCACCGTCAAGCGGATCCGCACCGAGGATCCCCGCCACCCGCTCATCTGATTCCCCCCGGTAATCAGATGACCATTCAGGCCTCGCGGCCGCGCCGCCGGGTGTCCCCACCCGGCTCACCTGGCACGTTACCCCTGCCGATGATCGACGCCGTCGCCGGGACGCCGCTGTCCGTTCCTTACCCATTCCGGCCCGTACGCAGCGCCGGGTCACGCCGCCCGTCTCACTCCGGGGCGGGGGAGCGCCGCTCGACGACGTAGCAGCCGCCGGCGAAGCCCGTCACCGTACGGCCCTGCGCCATCAGCCCGCCCAGCACGTCGCGTACGGCGTGCCGCCAGTCCTTGGCCGCATCCGGGTCGGTGCGGCGCAGGGTCTCCACGTCCGCCGGCACGGCGACGAGCACGGCAGGCCCGTCCGCGGGAAGGGCCACCGGCCGGCCGTCCCGCTCGGCGAGCGCGGTCACCGCGCCGTCCGCCCCGGCGGGGCGGTGCGGCAGGCCGTCGCAGGCCCGCGCCACCCGCGGGTCGTCGAGCCGCCACACCGCGAGGACGCGGTCGGACTCGTCGCCGGCGTTGACCGCGTCGCCCATGGGACCGTAGAAATCGGGCAGGTACTCCTCCGGCAGGGCGGCCAGCTTGGCCAGGTTGAAGTGGGCGTTGCGGCGCACGAGGGGGTCGAAGGTCCAGGT
The DNA here is from genome assembly GCF_002027145.1 of Microbispora sp. GKU 823. Classification (NCBI taxonomy): domain Bacteria; kingdom Bacillati; phylum Actinomycetota; class Actinomycetes; order Streptosporangiales; family Streptosporangiaceae; genus Microbispora; species Microbispora sp. GKU 823. The sequence continues at coordinate 28,820 of NZ_MWJN01000052.1, forward strand.
GATCCGGCTCAGGCCGCGCTCCAGGGCCCAGGCCCGCTGGTGCAGCTTGAGTGCGAACCCGGCGCCGGGCCGCACGGCGCCGGTCACGTGCGAGTGCAGCGCCTGCCCCACCGGCGCCGCGAGGAAGGCGACGGCGGCCCCGACGAGTTCCGGGCCGTCGAACGCCCCGGCGACGTACCCGCCCGCGTGGGTCAGCGCCCGCATCAGCTCCGCCGTGATCGGCGGGTTCCAGGGCTCCGGACGCCAGATGCCGTCGAACAGCCGGACCACGCGCTCGAACTCGGCGACCGTGCGCAGCTCGGCGATCCGCAGGCCGCGCCGCGCGGCCGCCCGGGCCGCCTGATCCCGGGCGGCGACGGGATCGCACGGGTTCACGCGGTCTCCCCGGCGGTCTGCCTCACATCCCGCAGTGTGGGATCGACATGGGTGGGATCGGCCCGTGTGGGATCGGCGCCGCCGGGGCCGCTGACCGGCCCGCCCGACAGCACGTACGCGACCAGCGCCGCGACCAGGCGGGCGCGGACCGGCATCTCGGCGACCAGGACGTGCTCCTCGGCGGCGTGCGCGCCGCCCCCCACCGCGCCCAGGCCGTCGAGCGTCGGGCAGCCGACGCCCGCGGTGAAGTTGCCGTCAGAGCCGCCGCCGACCGGCACCCCGCGCAGCGCGCCATGCCCAGCTCGGCGGCGAGCCGTACGGCGACCTCGAACAGCCCGGCGGAGGCGGCGGGGTCGAGCGGCGGGCGGTTCGGCCCGCCACGCAGCTCCAGCCGGACGCCCGGGGTGTGCGGGGCCAGCGCCCGCATCAGCTCGTCCACCCGCCGCTGCGCCGCCAGGTCGGGCACGCGGACGTCGACGGCGACCCGGCCCCGGGCCGGAACCGTGTTGGTGCTCGTCCCCGCGGTCAGCATGGTGGGCGTCACCGACGTCGCCCCCGCCCTGGACGACGACTCGACCTGGGCCGCGATGCCCGCGATGGCCAGCACCTGGTGGGCCAGCTCGACGCCGGCGTTGGCCCCCAGCTCGGGTTCGAGACCGGCGTGCGCGGCCGGCCGTGCACGGTCAGCTCGTAGCGCGAGATGCCCTTGCGGGCCGTCTTCAGCGCGCCGCCGTCCGCGCTGGCCTCCAGCACGAACGCGGCGGCGCACCGCGACGCGACCGACTCGATCACCGGGCGGGAGGTCGGCGAGCCGAGCTCCTCGTCCCCGACGACGAGCACGGTCAGGCCGTCGGGAGACGGCAGCGAGGCGACCGCGTGGAAGAGCTGCACGAGACCGGCCTTCATGTCGAACACGCCCGGCCCCCGCGCCACCCCGTCGGCCACCGACCAGGGATGCTCGCGCAGCGTGCCGACCGGCCAGACCGTGTCGTGGTGGCCCAGCAGCAGGACCCGCGGTGGGCCGAACGACCAGCGCAGGTGGGTGACCCCGTCGATCACCAGGGTCTCCGGCTCGGCCCCCAGCAGCCTGCGGCCCAGCGCCCCGACGACCCGCGCGCTGCGTGCCACCGCCTCGTGGTCGGTGGAGTACGACTCGCAGAGCACCAGCTCCTCGAGGTCGGCCAGCATGGCCTCCAGGTTCACCGCCGCGGCCGTTCGGGCTCGGGCCGTTCCCGGGCCGTACGGCCCAGCTCCGCGCGGAACAGGCGCATCACGTTGGCGCCCAGGATCTTCTGGATCTCCTCGTCGGAGAAACCCCGCTTGACCAGCGCGTCGGTCACCAGCGGCAGGCCGCGCGGGCCCTCCAGCCCCGGGATGGCCGCGCCGGAGTCGATCCCGGAGTAGCTGAAGCCCTCGCAGCACGGCGGGGTGAGGTCCTCGTACACCTCGCGCACGAAATCGGGGCCGAGGCCCACGTGGTCGATGCCGGCGACGCCCGCGACGTGCTCGATGTGGTCCACGAGGTGGTCGATCGTGGCCGAGCGGGCGTCCTCGGTGAGGAAGGCGGCGAGGAAGTTCACGCAGACGACGCCGCCCCCTGCGGCGACGCCCCTGAGCTGGTCGTCGGTGAGGTTCCTGTGGTGGTCGCGCAGGGCGCGCGCGGAGGAGTGGGTCGCGATGACGGGCCGGGTCGCGATCTCCAGCACGTGGGCGACGCCCGTGGCGCCCAGGTGGGAGATGTCGAAGATCATGCCGAGCCGTTCCATCTCGCGCAGCGCCTCGACACCGTGGCTGGTGAGCCTGGAGCTGGTGCCGTCCTGGCCGCTGCCGTCGGCGAGAGCCGTACGGCCCCAGTGGGCGATCGAGGCGACGCGGACCCCGAGGCGGTGCAGGGTCGGGATCAGCTCGACGCTCTCGTCGATCCCCGGCATGCTCTCCAGGGCCAGCACCAGGGCGATCCTGCCGAGGGCGAGGGCCTCGTCGATCTGCTGCCCGTCGTGACACAGCGCCACCGCGTCGGCGTTGCCCTCGGCCAGCACGTGGGCGCACTCGATCATCCGCAGCGTCTGGCGCAGCGCGCCCTCGGGGCGGAACTGGCTCTCCACGAACACGGGCAGCACCTGCACGTCGACCCCGCCCTCGACGAGCTGGGGGAGCCACCGCTCGCGGAAGAACGAGGCCCATATCGCGGGCGGCCGGGCGGACACGGCCATGAGCAGGTCGTTGTGGGTGTCGGCGACCACGGACTTGACGTGCAGGTTCTGCTGTTCAACGGGCACGCTGGGGATCCTTCCTGACGGCGGGGCGTCAATGGGGACGTTACTCTTCCCGGAACGTTCCGCCAGCAGGCTGTAGTGTGCGCGGGTGGAATCGATCTCCTGCACCCTCGCCGAGGTGGTCGAGTGCCTGGAGGCGCTGTACGACCCCTCGTGGGCCGAGCCCTGGGACGCGGTGGGCCTCGTCTGCGGCGACCCGGAGCAGGCCGTACGGAAGGTCCTGTTCGCGGTCGACCCGGTCGCCGCGGTCGTGGACGAGGCCCTCGGCTGGGGGGCCGACCTCGTCGTCACCCACCACCCGCTCTACCTGCGCGGCACCACGAGCGTGGCCGCCACCACCTTCAAGGGCCGGGTCGTGCACCGGCTCATCCGCGGCGGCGCCGCGCTCTACGCCGCGCACACCAACGCCGACGTCGCCGACCCCGGGGTCTCGGACGCGCTCGCGCGGGCCGTCGGCCTGACCGGGGACCTGCGGCCCCTCCAGCCCTCCGCCGACGATCCGCGCCGGGGGCTCGGGCGGATCGGAGATCTGCCCGCCCCGACGCCGCTGCGGGAGTTCGCTGCGCTGGCCGCCTCGGGCCTGCCCCGTACGGCAGGGCCGCTGCGGGTCGCGGGCGACCCCGACCGGCCGGTGCGGACCGTCGCCGTCTGCGGCGGCGCGGGCGACTCCCTGCTGGGCACGGCCAGGGCCGCGGGCGTGGACGTCTTCCTGACGGCCGACCTGCGGCACCACCCGGCCAGCGAGCACATGGAGGCGGACGGGCCAGCGCTGGTCGACGCCTCCCACTGGGCCACGGAGTGGCCGTGGCTCGCGGACGCCGCCCGGCGTCTGACGTCAGCGTTGGCGGCCAGGGGCATTACTGTTGAGGCGCGCGTCTCGGACGCCGTCACCGACGCCTGGACGGCGACGACCACCGACTTGGACCCCCGAGCATCTTGAGGGATTTGGGATGAAGGCCGCACCGGAAGCACAGAAGCGTCTGCTCGATCTCGCTGAGCTCGACACCAGTCTCGACCGGTTGCGGCACCGCCGCCGCACCCTGCCGGAGCTCGCCGAGATCGACGAGCTGTCCAAGAGGCTGGCCCAGGTCTCGACGCAGATCATCGCCGCCGAGACCGAGGCCGGCGACCTCGCCCGCGACCAGGCCAAGGCCGAGTCGGACGTGGACGCCGTACGCGTCCGGGTCGACCGCGACCAGAAGCGCCTCGACTCCGGGCAGGTCTCCTCGCCCAAGGACCTGGCGAGTCTCCAGTCCGAGATCGTCTCCCTGCGGCGCAGGCAGTCGGACCTGGAGGAGGTCGTGCTGGAGATCATGGAGCGCCGGGAGGCGGCCGACGCCCGGGTCACCACCCTCAAGTCCGAGCGCGAAGAGGTGACCGGCACGCTGCGCGCCGCCGAGGACCGCCGGGACGCGGCCTTCGCCGAGATCGACAAGGAGACCGGCGAGCTGACCTCCGGCCGGTCCGCGATCACCGCCGACGTCCCCGCCGACCTGCTCGGGCTGTACGAGAAGATGCGCGAGCAGACCGGCGTCGGCGCCGCCATGCTGCACGGCGGCCGGTGCCTCGGCTGCCGTACGAGCTTGTCGATCGCCGACCTCAACCGGATCCGGGCCGCCGCCCACGACGAGGTGGTCCGCTGCGAGGAGTGCCGCCGCATCCTGGTCCGTACGGCCGAGTCGGGTCTGTGACGGTCGCCGTGGGGTTCGTCGTCGAGGCCGACGGCGGGTCGCGGGGCAACCCCGGACCGGCCGGGTACGGCGCGGTGGTCAAGGACGACGCGGGGCGGGTGCTCGCCGAGGCCGCCGAGTCGATCGGCACCGCGACCAACAACGTGGCCGAATACCGCGGCCTGATCGCCGGGCTCCGGGCGCTGCTCGCGCTCGGCGCGGAGGGCGGGCAGGTCGAGGTGCGGATGGACTCCAAGCTGGTCATCGAGCAGATGGCCGGCCGGTGGAAGGTCAAGCACGAGGGCCTGCGGCCGCTCGCCCTGGAGGCGGCGGGCCTGGCCCGGCGGTTCCGGGTCACCTGGACGTGGGTTCCGCGCGAGCGCAACAGCCACGCCGACCGGCTCGCCAACGAGGCGATGGACGCGGCGGCCCGGGGGGAGACCTGGCAGTCGAGCGAGATCACCTCCGCGCCGGAGTCCGCCCCGGCCGTCGAGCCCGGCGCCGCGCCGCCCAACACCGACGCGCCCTCGCTCTTCGACGACGTTCCAGGCGCCCAGGCTCCGGCCGCCGCCGATGGACGTGCGGGAACGGCGGCGGCCGGAACCGCCACGTCCCACGACAGGCGCGGGCACGGATGGATGCCCCGGGCCTCGCGCGCCGCCACGTCCCTGATCCTGCTCAGGCACGGGCAGACGCCGTTGTCGGTGGAGAAGCGGTTCTCCGGGCTGGGCGACCCGTCGCTCACCCCCACCGGGCTCGCGCAGGCCGAGGCCGCCGCCCTGCGCCTGTCGCGGCAGCCGTACGAGGTCGAGGTGATCGTCGCCTCCCCGCTCGCGCGCGCCCGGCAGACGGCGGAGGCGGTGGCCGCCCGGACGGGCCTGACGGTGCTGGTCGACGACGACCTCCGCGAGACCGACTTCGGCGAGTGGGAGGGGCACACGTTCGCGGAGATCCAGCAGCGCTGGCCCCGGGAACTGGCGGCCTGGCTGGCCGACCCGGACGTCGCGCCGCCCGGCGGGGAGAGCTTCGCGTCGACGGCCCGGCGGGTCGAGCAGGCGAGGGACCGCATCGTGAAGGCCCACGAAGGCCGCAGCGTCGTCGTGGTCTCCCACGTGACCCCGATCAAGATGCTCGTCCGCTTCGCGCTGGGCGCTCCGCCTGAGGCCCTCTATCGGATGCACCTCGACCTGGCCTGCCTGTCGGCGATCGACTACTACGCCGACGGGCCCGCCGTCGTACGGGCGCTCAACGACACCGCCCACCTTTCCTGACGCCGCTGTCACAAGGCGACGCGCCGCGGGGGCCGCACGCTCGGCCGTGCCCCCGCGGCGTCGGCGTTTTCCGGCCCGCCCGCACGACCGGTCGCTTGAAGTGGATGGTTGAGGGTTTCGCTCTCGCGATCTGGCGATTTGACGGACAAGTCTCCACATAAAGGTTCAACGATACCGTTGAAGGTATGGATACCGGCATCAAGGACACCGTCCATCCCGTCGAGGCCGCCTCCGTCATGAGCCTGCTTCCGGACCGGCCGCGGCTGCTCGCCCTGGGCGAGCCCACCCACGGAGAGGACCTCCTGCTCGACGTGCGAAACGAGCTTTTCCGGCAGCTCGTCGAGCAGGAGGGCTACCGGACGATCGGGATCGAGAGCGACTGCCTGATGGGCGTGGTCGTGGACGACTACGTCACCTCGGGCACGGGCACCCTCGACGAGGTCATGGAACGCGGCTTCAGCCACGGGTGGGGCGCGTCCGCGGCCAACCGCGAGCTCGTGCGCTGGATGCGCGCGTACAACGACGGCCGGCCCGCGTCCGAGCGGGTGCGCTTCGCCGGTCTCGACGGCCCGCTGGAGATCAGCCACGCCGCGAGCCCCCGGCAGGCCCTCACCGCGCTCTACGGCTACCTCGCGGCCCGGGTGGACGCGGATCTGCTGCCGTGCGACGCGGAAACGCTCGACCGCCTGCTCGGCGCCGACGACCGCTGGGCCAATCCCGCCACGATGATGGACCCGTCCCAGTCCGTGGGGCGGTCGGCCGAGGCCCGGCAGCTGCTCCTGCTCGCCGACGATCTCGTGGCGCTGCTCGACGCGCAGACGCCGCACCTGGTCGCGACGTCCTCCCGGGACGACTGGGACCGGGCACGCCTGTACGCGCGTGCCGCCATCGGCCTGCTGCGCTACCACTACTGGATGGCCGACACGTCACCGGGCCGCATGCCGCGGCTCCTGGGCCTGCGCAGTTCGATGATCGCCGCCAACATCCTCGCCGTCGCCGAGCGGGGCCCGGCGCTGGTCCACGCCCACAACGCGCATTTCCAGCGGGAGAAGAGCACGATGCGGCTGGGCGACGTGCCGTTCGAGTGGTGGAGCTCCGGCGCGATCGTGAGGGCCCACCTGGGCGGGGGGTTCGCCTTCCTGGCCACGGCCCTCGGCACGATCCGGCACCAGGGAGTGGACACCCCGCCCCCGGACACCCTCGAAGGGCTCCTGTACGCGCTGCCGGAGGACCGCTACGTCGTCGACACCGGCCGGCTGGCCGCCGCGCTCGGCGACGCGCGGCCCGCCCTCCGCGTGTCCCCCTGGTTCGGCTACGCCCCGCTGGACCCGGCCCACCTGGCCGGGTACGACGGGATCGTGTTCGTCAAGGACGTTACGCGACGCTAGAGCGGCACGGCGTCGCCTCGCGCCTCGTCCGGGGCGGGGAATGGATCGGGAGCCGCTAGGCTTACCTTCACGGTGGACGAGCCGGCCGGGCGGCCGCGTCAGGGCCTCATGGCCCTGCCGAGGAAGGTCCGGGCTCCACAGGGCAGGGTGGTCGGTAACGCCGACCCGGGGTGACCCGCGGGACAGTGCCACAGAAAACAGACCGCCCCCTTCGCGGGGGTAAGGGTGAAACGGTGGTGTAAGAGACCACCAGCGCCCACGGTGACGTGGGCGGCTCGGTAAACCCCACCCGGAGCAAGGTCAAGAAGGGACGTTCTCCGGAACGTCCGCGCGCGACGTTCGAGGGCTGCCCGCCCGAGCCGCGCGGGTAGACCGCTTGAGGCCGCCGGCAACGGCGGTCCTAGATGGATGGCCGCCGGTCAGCTCTCATGGCTGATCACAGAACCCGGCCTACAGGCCGACTCGTCCACCTACCACCCCTCTGAGCTGGGCCGACTCTCGGGGGACACCTCGGGGGCACACCGAGCACGGACTCAGGAGCCGGATTACGGTCTTGTCGGCGTGCGGCAGGCGAATGTCCCGGCAGGGGTGTCTTGTGTCCGCCTTGCGGACAGCGTCGAAGCGGTCAGCTCAGCCTTGCGATCGAAGCTGGAAACCCTTCTCGTCCCGATACCGCACCAAGGCTAGCGGGGCTAGACGGTGACGATCGGCCGGTCGCGTCTATCGCTCGAGCGGTACCTTCTCTATCGGTTCATCGGGCTGGTTCGGTTTGCATCGCCTGTGTGCCCACGACGGTCAGCAGCGCGAGCTTCTCGGCGGTGTCGGTCCCGGCTCGTGGGGTGAACCAGAGCAACCGCTGGCGGCCGTCCTCGCTGAAGAGGCTGAGGCAGTTGAGGTCGAGCATGCCGACGGCGGGGTGGACGATCCGCTTGCGCTCGTCTCTGCGCACCTCCACGTCCTGGTCGGCCCAAAGCGCCTGGAACTCCGGCGACTGCTGCAGCAACTCGTCCACCAGCTTGGTCGCCTCGGCGTCGCCTGGGCTGCGTCGCCCGACTGCCGCGCGCAGGTCGGCAACGAACGAGCGTGACTGCGGGGCGAGGTCCTCCTGCGGGTAGATCTGCCGCGAGGCCGGGTCGGTGAACCATCGGTAGATGAAGCTCGCCGAGCGGCCGTGGTGCGCGGACAGGTCGCCGAGCATCGCGATGGCGAGCGGGTTCTGGACCAGAACGGTGTGCAGGTCGGTGCTCACCATCGCCGGGGTCCCGTCGATTCGTGTCAGCAGGTCGAGCATCGCGGGGTGGACGTGTGACGCCGTCCCGCCCTGGTGCGGGATCGGGCGGTTCGCCAACCGGTACAGATGGTCGCGTTCGTCGCGACTGAGGCGCAGGGCGCGGGCGAGCGCGGCGAGCATCTGGTCGGAGGGCTGCGAGCCGGCACCGCGCTCGAGCTCGGTGTAGTACTCCACCGAGGCACCGGCCAGAACGGCGACCTCGTCGCGACGCAGACCGGGGACGCGGCGCCGCGGGCCGGGCGCGAGCCCGACCTCCTCGGGGCGGATCCGCTCGCGTCGCGAACGCAGGAAGCCACCGAGTTCGGAGTACCTCGTCTTCGACATAGACACAGCCTCCCTGGGCGCGCCGTTGGCGCCAGGGGATGTCGTCCCCACCTTTGGCAGCAACTGTCGCGGGCCCGCGCCGCGCCACAGAGTGGACGCCATGAACACCTCACTCACTGACACACTCACCGACTCGGGCGCATCGCCGGTCGCTGGAAAGACGGTCCTGATCACCGGTGGCACGAGCGGGATCGGCGCCGCGACCGCTCGGCTCCTGCTCGTGCGTGGCCACCGGGTCGCCGTCACCGGGCGCGACCCTGGCCGGCTCAAGGCCTTCCTCGACGAAGTCGGCCACGCGGACCGCGTCCTGGGCCTGGTAGCAGATGCCTCCGACTGGGACTCCACGAACACGGCGGTCACCAGCACGGTGGAGCGCTTCGGGGCGCTCGACGCGGCAATCGCGAACGCAGGCGGCGCGTCCGCGGATCACTTCCGGACGGGCGGTGCCGGCGTCATCGACGGCGGCGATCCGGAGCTGTGGGCACCGATGGTACTCGCCAACGTGCTCGGACCGGCTCTGCTGGCCAAGGCGACCCTGCCCCACCTCGAGCAGTCCCGCGGCCGGCTGGTGCTCATCGGCAGCGTGGCCGGAATCAAGAACAGCCCGGGCAACCTCTACTCCGCCACGAAGTGGGCAGTGGTCGGCTTCGCCGAGAACCTCCGCCTGCACGCCACGACCCGTGGCATCGGAGTCACGGTCGTGAACCCAGGCATGATCGACACCGCGTTCTGGCACGGCCAGGCTCCCCCCATCGCGATGAGCCCGGATTCGGTGGCCGAGGCGATCGGCTTCGCGCTCGACCAGCCGGCAGGCGTCGACGTCAACACGGTGACGATCCGTCCGATCGGCCAGCCCGCCTGACTCCAGGCGGGCGGCGTGCTCACTGGTGCACCATCCTCGTGTCAGCGATCTTCGATGGATCGCTGATGCATCCGAGGTGCTGCCGGGTCATCGCCCTGCTCGCTTGACACGTTGGACGTCCAGCATGAGTTCTGGGGGGCCCGGCAGAGGGGGGCGGGTCGGTGGCCGGGTAAAGGTCGAGGCCTCCCGACCGCCACCACCGAGGAACTGCCAGACGCGGTCGCGGTCATGGACCCGTTCCACGTCGTCCGCCTCGCCGGCGACGCACTGGACCGCTGCCGACGCCGGATCCAGCTCGCCACCTGCGGACACCGCGGCCGAGCCGGCGACCCGCTCTACAAGTCCCGACGCACGCTGCACACCGGCGCCGACCTGCTCACCGACGAACAGAAGACCCGCCTCGAGGAGCTGTTCGCCAACGAGGACCACCTGCAGGTCGAAGCCACCTGGGGCATCTACCAGCAGATGATCAACGCCTACCGCGAACCCGACCGCGGCGCCGGCCGCAAGCTATGCAGCAACTGATCACCTCGCTGAGCAGCGGTGTTCCTCGCACGCTGACCGAGCTGGTCACGCTCGGCCGGATATCGAAGAAGCGGGCCGCCGACGTGCTCGCCTACTTCGACCGACCCGGCACGTCCAACGGCCCTACGGAGGCGATCAACGGACGGCTGGAACACCTACGCGGCTCGGCGCTCGGCTTCCGGAATCTGACCGACTACATCGCCCTGCAATTGAGTCGGACAGGTCCCGCGTGCTCTCCAGCCGGAGGCGGCGTACCGGTTCGTATCGGGTGCCGCGTTCCGAGGGAGTGGCGGCACGGGCGTGAGCGTGGACCTTCCTACGTATCGTGCTGTCGGCGCACCATCTCGGTGATCCAGATGGGCGCGAATGGAGACGTGCATCCAGGCGAAGTCGGGTAGTCCTTGAGCACCTCCAGGCGCTCACCGATGCCGATCGCACGGGCGCGGTGCTCGGCGTGCTCGATCCCGATCTGAGCCAGGCAGTGGTTCATCGCCCACTGCAGGCGATCTGGGGCGTCTTTCATCTCCGCCTCGATGACGTCGAGCAGTCCTGCGAGGTCGAGGCCCTCAGGCTTCTTGGCCACGCGCTCGGTGGTCAGCGCCCAGCCGGCACTCGCGACCACCGGATCCGGATCTGCGGACCAGGCCAGGCGCAGCTCTTCGGAGTGCGGGTTCTTCTTCACCACGTAGTTCACGAGCCAGTCGTGCACTTTGGGTGTGCGCGCCACGCGCACCATGACGTCCAACTCGTCACGCTCGAACGCCTTCGGGCGGCAGATCAGGATCGCCAGCAGTCTCGCCGCGGTGTCACCGGTCTCCCAGAGCCGGCACGCGAGTTCCTGCTGCGTCTTCAGCCGCTTCGCGAGCGCGCGCAGCTTGCTGAGGTTCACCCCGTGATCGTCGCCGTGTTTCTCGTTCACCTCGCGTGCCCTCGGGTCCTCGAGCTCGGCCAGCTCGGCCATCACCTCGGCTAGCGTCGTCTCGGCCACCTCAGCCTCCTGCCCATCGCGTGTGAGAGGCAGCCTACGAGCACTCGCCCGTTCAGCTCGGCACCGCGGTAGGTGGCCGGCTGGGGGACCACGACCGCGAACTGCAGCGAACGACGCTGAGCAGTCCTTGCAGGTCAGGGCATAAGTCCAGGAGTCCCACCGAAATTGGTTCGCGTGGCGGGATGCCGAGCGCCTAGCGTTGATCTCCCTATGGGCGCGGACGGCGTGCCCTGTCTTCAGCAGAAGGAGGTGCGGAGCGGAATGACTTGTCACCTCGTCGCGCTCTGCTTCGATGCGCATGATCCGCTCCGTCTCGCGCGTTTCTGGGCCGGCGTCCTGGGCTGGGAGACGGCCGACGACCCCCAGGACGGCCTCGCGCTCCTGCCGAGCGATGACACGGGGTTCCGGATCCGGTTTCTTCCGAGTCAGGAGCGGAAGGTCGGCCAGAACCAGATGCACTTCGACCTGACGAGCACGTCCCTCGAGGACCAGCAGCAGACGGTGGCGAGGGCGCTCGAGCTCGGCGCCCGGCACATCGACATCGGTCAAGGCCCGGACGAGGACCATGTCGTGCTCGCGGACCCCGAAGGCAACGAGTTCTGCGTCATCGGGCCGGACAACAAATTCCTCGCCGACTGCGGATTCATCGGTGCGCTTGCCTGCGACGGCTCGCAGGAGGCCGGATACTTCTGGAGTGAAGCGCTGGGCTGGCCGTTGGTCTGGGATCAGGACCAGGAGACCGCGATCCGCTCGCCGCAGGGCGGTCCGAAGATCACCTGGGGTGGTCCGCCACTGATGCCCAAGACCGGGAAGGAACGGCTGCATTTCGACCTCGCTCCACCCGCCGACGGTGATCAGCAAGCGGAGGTCGACCGTCTCATCTCCCTCGGGGCGACGCGCGTCGACATCGGTCAGGGCGAGGTCAGCTGGGTGGTCATGGCCGATCCCGATGGCCACGAGTTCTGTGTTCTGACCCCGCGATAGCGCGAACAGATCCCGAGACAGGCCCCTGCGCAGGCGCGACCGGTGGCCTCAGCGGTGCGCGCTAATCCGCCTCAGAAGCGAGAGGGGAAGATGGGAACTTGGGGATCAGGGCCTTTCGACAGTGACACGGCCGAAGATTGTCTCGAAGAGTTGGAGGGCATGTCGCCGCAGGAGCGCAAGGCGGCGATAGAGGCTACGTTCCGGTCTGTACGGGACGGCGACGGGCGGCTTCCTTCTACGATGCTTCCGGAAGAGGTCATTGTTGCCGCCGCTGTGGTGGCTGCGAACGCATCCGCCGGCAGAGCGATCTCGTGGCATGAGGACTATCCGATCGAGGAGTGGTTGCCCAAGCCTCTTGGAATCGGCTTTTCAGCTGAGGCAACGGAGGCGTTGGAAGTGGCCGTCTCTCCAGAGGGCTACTATTGGTCTGGTTGGGTGAAGCCCCGCGATCGTCAGGAAGCGCGAGAGTCGATCGACACCATTTTCGCCATTCTCCGCTCCGCGTGTTCCAGCGGCGCGCACTGAGTGACGAACTGTCCGGCAACGTCCTTTGACACCCGTGCACGAGCGCGAACGACCTCAGCCGACGGCGCCGACCAGAGCGCCCATCACCGTGAGGACCGCCAGGACGAAGAGGACGCCGGCAGTCCGTGTGCGTAACCGTGAATTCATGGCGGCAGATTACGAACCGGGTCGTGCGGTTCAAACCTATCCGGCGATTCCCACTTTGGCGACCCCTGTATTTCGCGCCGGAAACAAAGGCCTATGTGCTGATTTTAGCTGTCCATGGGAATCGGCGCGGACGGGGCAGGGCACCTCACAGATGTGACATCGCTCCGCCACCTCCGTGAATGCCTTGGCGAACTCGATGAGCTGGAGCGCAGCATCAAGCACGGCATCGACAGCATGTGCGGCAAGCTGTATCGGGCCATCGACTGGCAGCGACGATTCGAGGCCGACGTGTCGCACGAACTGCGCACCCCGATCGCGGGACTGCGGGCGCAGTTGGAGGAGGCCCGGCTGCATCCCAGCGAGATCGACGTGGACGACCTGCTCGAACGGGCGCTCAACGACGTGGAACGGCTGCAGGCGCTGGTCGACGACCTCTACCTGCTGGCCCAGCTTCAGGCCGCCGCGCAGCCGGCCGAACCGGCCCTGCTGGACCTCGGGGATCTCGTACAGAGCGAACTGGCCCGGCGCACCGACAGGGTCGACGTGAAGGTGCAGGCCGTTCCCGGGGTTCTGGTACGCGGCCTGGACGGGCGACTCCGGCGAATGCTCTCCGAACTGCTCGACAACGCGCAGCGACACGCCAAGACAGTCGTGTTCGTCCAGGTCCGGCGTACGGCCGACACCGCGGAGCTCGTCGTGGCCGACGACGGCGACGGGATCGGGAAGGAGGATCGGGAGCGAATCTTCGACCGCTTCACCCGCCTCGACCCCGCCCGCTCCCGCGACCGCGGTGGGACCGGCCTCGGCCTGGCCATCGTGCGGAACATCGTGTACGGCCACGAGGGCGAGGTGCACGTGGAGCAGTCATCGGCCGGCGGTGCGGCCTTCGTCGTCCGGCTCCCACTGGCCTGACGGTCGTCCTCGCCGGAATCACGCACCGTACAGCCGCAGACCCCGAAGGCGGCACCGGGTGATCAGGGGCCGGTGCGGGCGGCGGCGATCGCCGCCACGGCGTCGGCGATCTGGGCCCGCAGCGTGGCGGGGTCGGCGGCCAGTCCGGGACTGAGTCGCGGGCCGAAGGGGCTCGCCGCCGACCAGGCGGTGGCGAGCGCCAGGATGGCCGTCAGCAGGAATTCCGGCGCGAAGCGCGCCCCCGGGCCGTCCGCGTCGTGCGCCGCGGCCTCCATGGCCGCCACCTTCGCGCTCTGCGCCGCGTTGCGCAGGGCGACGTCGCCGGCCTCCTGTTCCAGGCCCGCCCATGCCATGAGCCGCATCAGGCCGGGATTGGCCATCGCGAAGTCGAAGACCCGCGCCGCGTACCCGGGCAGGTCGTCGGGCGTGAACCGCAACTCGTCGTAGACCCGTCGGAGGTTCTGCTCCAGGACGGTGGCGAACAGGGTCTCCTTGCTCTGGAAGTAGATGTAGAGCAGGTTCTTGTTGCAGCCGGCCGCCTTGGCGATGCGGTCGACGCGCGCCCCGGCGATGCCGTGGGCCGAGAACTCGTCCCTGGCTGCTTCGAGGATGCGTGCCTTGGTCGCCTCAGAGTTACCGGTCGCCACGGCGCCATCCTAGCTTTGACTAACCGGTTAGGTCGAGGCGTACACTAACTAACAAGTTAGCTAGGAATCGGGAAAGGGTTACGACGATGGATGCGCGTACATGGCTGATCACCGGGGTGAGCAGCGGCTTCGGCCGGGAGATGACGCACCAGCTCCTCCGGCGCGGCGACCGCGTCGCCGGGACGGTGCGGCGGACGGAGGCGGTGGACGACCTGAAGGCGGAGTACGGCGACCGGCTGTGGCTCGCCCGCCTCGACCTGACCGACGCACCCGCGATCCGGGAGGTGGTGGACAGGGCGTTCGCCGACCTCGGCAGGATCGACGTGGTCGTCAACAACGCCGGGTACGGCTTGTTCGGCGCGGCCGAGGAACTCACCGACGAGCAGATCGTCCACCAGCTCGACACGAACCTGCTCGGCTCGATCCGGGTGGCCCGCGCCGCGCTGCCTCACCTACGCCGTCAGGGTGGCGGCCGCCTCATCCAGGTCTCCACGTACGGCGGTCAGGCCACCAACGCGGGCGCGTCCGTGTATCACGCGAGCAAGTGGGGCATCGAGGGCTTCATGGAGTCGACGGCCAAGGACGTCGCCCCGTTCGGCATCGGTGTGACCATCGTCGAGCCGGGCAGCGCGCGCACCCGATTCCGGGACGGGAGTTCACGGCTCGCCGCACCGATGAGCGCCTACGACGACAGCCCGGCCGCGCTGACCCGGGGCATCCGCGACCCCGCGCTGCCGTCCGTCGGCGACCTCGCCAAGACGGCCGCGGCGATTGCCGGCTGTGCGGACCTGGACCCCGCGCCCGTACGGGTCGCTCTGGGCAGCGACTCCTACACCCACATCCACAAGGCCCTCACGGATCGGCTCGCGGAACTGGAGGCGGGGCGGGACCGCGCCTTCTCCACGGACGCCGGCGCAGATGCCGTGCGCCGCTGAATCGCGTACGCGAAGAGACAGGGCCGCTCAGGAGAAGCGCTCGACGGTCACGGGGATCGGTCCCGCGTGGCGCATCGCCGTCGTCAACCGCCGCAGCACCGGCCCGAGGGCCTGACCGGACGCGGTCCCCAGGTGAGCCGTGAGGTCGAGGCAGCAGGCGACACCGGGCCCGATCCGGCGTACCTCCCACGTGAAAACGTCCGGGTCCGTTCGCAGCTCACCCGTGCCGATGATCCGGGTCCGCGGGTCGCCGGCCTCCCCGGCGAGCGCCACCACGTCCGCGAGACGGGACAGGTGCGGCTCGCCGGCGAACAGGACGCGGTAGACCCGCGTGTCCTGGAACCCGTCGGGGACCCGCGGCGGGCCGAGGCGCAGGGGAGGCGAGTCCGGCAGAGGCTGGTGGTCCCGGAAAAGGGCACGCAGCCGCGTCTCGCCGGGCAGTTCGCCCCCGCCGAGATCGCGGTAGGCGGCCTCGGCCTCGGAGCGGCTCACCGCGCGGGCCCGGGCGCGCAGGCCGGGATCCTCGCGCATCGCCCGCCCGAAGGCCGCGGAACTCCACCAGGCGCCGTCGGCCGCGGTCCATCCGGCGGTGTCCAGGCCGACCGTCCTGAAGTCGCCGGTGAGCGCGAACTCCTCGACGACGACGCCCTCGGCCGGGGCTCCGTCCGTGCCGGCCGCGGACATGATCAGGTAGTAGTCGAGAGCCGCCTGCGATCCGGGCGGGGCGGTGACGGCCGCGCGCCCGCGCCCGCGTATGTCGCTGGTCATGGGCCGCACCCTACTGACCTTCGATCGTCCGTACGCGGGGCGGGCGGCCCGCCCGGTGCTTCACCGGAACCGTGCCCGTGGGGGAGCGGGACGGATCAGTGCGGCATGGTGCTCATGTCCGAGCCGGTGCCCGTGCTCATGCCGCCCATGTCGTGGCCGGGAACGTTCCCGTTCTCGTCGGCCACCATGAACACGCCGGCCATCCCCATGTCCGAGTGGCTCTGGACGTGGCAGTGGTACATCCAGGCCCCGGGGCCGACGCGCTCCCCGGCGATCACCTGGAAGCCGAACGACTCGGCCGGTCCGGTGATCTTCGTGTCGATGATCCGGCTCGGGTCCTGCGGGTTGTCCAGCAGGCCGGTGCGGTTGTCCGCCCAGCGATGTCCGTGCAGGTGCCAGGTGTGGAAGAAGTTCCCGTGGGTGACCACGATGAACTCCACGCGCTCGCCGATCTTCGCCATGAAGTGCGGCGCCTCGCCGGCCTTGGCGTTGTTGACCGTCATGTCGTTGAAGAAGACGACGAACTGCTTGTCCGGCAGGATGTCGCCCTTCCGCCGGACTATCAGCGCGCCGTAGAGCCCTCTGCTGATGCCGCCGGTGCCGTGGTCGGTCCCGACGACGTGGTCGTGGTAGTGCCAGTAGCCGGCGCTGCCGGGCTCGATGGTGCCGCCGGGGCGGCGGCCCGGCGCGTGGGTGCGCCAGACGTAGGTGCGCCGGCCGCCCGGCTCCACCACGCTGTTGCTCATCCGCGTGCCGTCGCTGGTGATCTCGTAGTCCACGCCGTGCACGTGCAGGCTGACGGTGATGTCGGTGTTGTTGACCAGTTCGATCTCGAGGGTCTCGCCTTCGACCATCTCGATGAGCGGGCCGGGGATCGTGGCCTTGCCGGGCTCCAGGCCGTATCCCAGCAGATTGTTCGGCAGCTTCTCCGCGTAGAGGGTCATGCGGCGGACGTCGCCTTTGTCGGGCTTGCCGGTGACCTTGTCGGACGGCGCCGCGTTGGCCTGGCCCGCCCCGACCAGCGGAACGAACGCGGCGGCGTCGCGGCCGTGGTGAAGGCGCGCCGGGAGAAGAGGCCTCGCGTCGTGCCCCTGCCTGCCTCGGTCATGGTTCCCCAATCCGATCATGACGCCTCACTGCCGTGAGGCGAACGGCATCTGTTCGTGGCGCCGGCCCGGGGACCGGCCTGTACGGCGTGACGTCTCGATGCGGCCCCCGAAGTGGGGCGCGTTCCGCCGTCGGGTGACGGGCGGGGACCGGCCAGCGAGGCTTTCGACGCCGTAGATGAAGCTTTCGATGGAAGTAGGCGATAGTTCCGCCAAAAAGTCAAGAAGTCAGAGTGTAAGTAAGGAAACTTTGTCACAGGACTGGATGAAGTGTCGTGAGGCTGCTACGTTGAGCCCAAACCGCCCACTTGACGCAACCGGAATCTCCCAGTCCGATCCGTCTCCTGGGCATCACCTGGCCCTCGTCCACCCGCCCACGCAACCATCCGCGACTCTCGGAAAGGCTCAGCGGTGCTTCGGCGACACCCCCCACGGCCGACATCCGCCCTGCACGGCCCGCCCTCGCACGCCCCGGCGGACCTGCGGCTCAGACATGCCGGACCACGCCCCGGCGGCGCCGCCGCCGGGCGTCGCCGGCATCCCGGCGCTCCGGCCTGAGACCGGGAAGACACCTCATTTCGGTCGCCGTCCCGACGGACGGCCGGCGACCGCTGCACGCGATCCGTCCCCGGCGCCCGTGACGACGGGCTCCGCGGCGATCGCGCCCGTCGACAGCGCGACGAACGGCGATGCCGCACGCCTGCGACGGCCCGAACCGTCCTGACCGCGTCGCCGCGACGCCGGGGTCAGGGACCGACCGGCGAGCGAGAGGAGTAAAAGACCGGCACAACCCTCGGCCTTCCGGCATCTGCGTGCCCGGTCGCCGTCACGGCCGACCGAACGACCTCCGCAAGGTGCTGATCCAACCCCCCGACCTGAAGGAGCGAACGATGGGTCGCAGAGACCTGCTCGTACACCCTCGGCCACCCGCCTGGCGCCGTGCTCTGATCACGGCGTCGAGCGCCGCGCTGACGCTGGGACTGGCGACGGTCCCCGCCGTGCAGGCGCAGGCCGCACCGGCCCTCCCCGCCGCCCAGTTGCAGGCGCAGGCCAAGCCCAACCCTCCCGAGCCCGATACCGGTAAGCCAGATAAGTCCGATAAGTCAGTCAGTGTGCTGGTGTTCCACGGCCCCGCCAAGGAACAGAGCGACCCGGTCGAGAAGGCCGCGGAGTCGATCAAGAGCCTGGGCAAGGACAACGGCTTCTCGGTCGAGGTGTCCGAGGACCCGGCGGTCTTCACCTTCAGCAACCTGTCCCGCTATCGCGGGGTGGTCTTCCTGTCCGCCAAGGGCGTGACGCTGAACGCGGCCCAGGAGGCCGCCTTCCAGGCGTACATCCGGGACGGCGGCGGGTTCGTCGGCGTCCACGACGCCGTACGCGCGCAGCCCGACTCGTCCTGGTTCACCGACCTGGTCGGCACCCGCCCCGCCGGCAGCCTGCCCCCGGCCGAGAAGGTCGTGGAGATCACGGCGAACGCGGACAACCCGCCGAACGAGACCAAAGAGAAGCTGGTCGACGGCAACAACAACACGAAGTGGCTGACGTTCAACCCGACCGGCTGGGTCTCGCTCAAGCTGGAGCAGCCGAAGGCGATCGCCCACTACGCGCTGACCTCGGCCAACGACTTCCCCGGCCGTGACCCCAAGGACTGGACGCTGCAGGGCTCCCAGGACGGGAAGAGCTGGACGGACCTGGACAAGCGGACGGGGGAGACCTTCCCCTCGCGGTTCCAGACCAAGGAATACAAGTTCACCAACACCACGGCGTACGCGTACTACCGGCTGAACATCACGGCGAACAGCGGTGAGCCCCTCGTCCAGCTGGCCGAGCTGCGGCTGTTCGGTCCCGACGCCGGGCCGCCGCCGGACAGCCAGGTGCAGAAGGCCACGGTGGACTTCACCGACCGTGAGCACCCGGCGAACAAGGGCCTGCCGTTCAACACGACGCGGTCCGACAAGTGGATGAACTGGAGCCCGAGCCCCCTGGGCAAGGTCCAGACGGTCGCGCAGGTCGAGGAGTGGACCTACAAGGCGGGCCTGAACGGCAACGGCGCGTTCCACCCGATCTCGTGGTGCCGTGACTACGACGGCGGCCGGTCGTTCTACACCGGCATGGGCGGCACCGAGGAGAGCTACACCAAGGACGAGCAGTTCAAGAGCCACCTCGGCGGCGCGATCAAGTGGGCGGCCGGCCTGGTCCGCGGCGACTGCCAGGCGACCATCGCGTCGAACTACAAGACCGAGCGGCTGACCGCGCAGAACCAGTCGGGCCAGCTCGACCAGATCGGCGAGCCGCACGGCCTGACCATCGCCCCCGACGGCAAGGTCTTCTACGTCGGCAAGGCGGCCTGCCCCACCGGCCCGATCGCCGACTGGAACAACCCGAAGGTCGGCCTCGGCTGTGGCACGATCCACCAGTGGGACCCGAAGACCAAGCAGGTCAAGCTCCTCACCACCCTCGCCGTCATGGGCAACCGCGGCAGCGGCGACGAACTGGTGAAGAACGAAGAGGGTCTCCTCGGCATCGTGCCCGACCCCAAGTTCCAGCAGAACGGCTGGCTGTACGTCTACTGGATGCCGCACGAGTCGATCGACAGGGACAAGCGGATCGGCAAGCGGACGATCTCCCGGTTCACCTACGACGCCGCCACCCAGACGATCGACCAGAAGACCCGCAAGGACCTGCTGCAGTGGGACACCCAGATCCACAGCTGCTGCCACGCGGGTGGTGGCATGGCCTTCGACAAGGAAGGCAACCTCTACGTCGGTTCCGGTGACAGCAACTCCTCCGGCGGCTCGAGCGGTTACTCGGGGAACAACTGGACCCAGGACTACAAGGGCACCTCGTTCCAGGACGCCCGCCGCACCGCCGGCAACACCAACGACCTGAACGGCAAGATCATCCGTATCCACCCGGAGGCCGACGGGACGTACACGATCCCGAAGGGCAACCTGTTCACGGGCAAGGAAGAGGGCGGCGGCAAGACCCGCCCGGAGATCTACGTGATGGGCGTTCGCAACATCGCGCGGCTCCAGTGGGACAACGTGAACGACTGGCTGACCGCCGGATGGGTCGGTCCGGACGCCGGTGCCCCGAGCGAGATCTGGGGTCCGGCGAAGTACGAGACCGCGACGATCCTCACGTCCGCCGGCAACCAGGGCTGGCCGTACTGCATGGGCAACAAGCAGCCCTACCGTGACCGCAGCAACGTCGACGCCTCCCAGCCCGCCGACTGGTACAACTGCGACAACCTGAAGAACACCTCGCCGCGCAACACCGGCCTGGTCGACATCCCGCCGGCCCGCGACAACATGATCTGGTACTCGCCGCAGGGCGGCGGCCCGGTCTACCCGAAGCGGACCGACGGCAGCGGCCTGCCGACCTACAAGCTGGGCGAGGAGACTCTCACCCAGCCCTACCTCTCCGGCGGCGGCCAGGCGGTCATGTCCGGGCCGACCTACCACCGCTCCGAGGTCGACACCAACAGCGGTGTCGCGTGGCCGGCGTACTGGGACAACAAGTGGTTCATCGGTGACGAGTCCAACGCGAACAACCGGGTCGCGGTCACCGTCGACCCGAAGGGCGTCAAGGACGCGAAGCCGCCGGTCTTCGCCGAGGACCTGCGCTCCATCATCCAGCCCGGCGGCGGAGCCACCCAGCTCCAGTCGTGGATGGACGCGAAGTTCGGCCCGGACGGCGCGCTGTACATGCTGGACTACGCCGGTGGCTTCTTCAGCCTGCACCCCAACCAGAAGCTGATCCGCATCACCTACCAGGGCGGTCCGGCGACGCCGAACCCGAGCCTGGCCACGGTGCGGCCGGAGCGGCAGAGCACGCCGAAGACCGTGGTGTTCTCCAGCACCAGGGCCGGCGGCGTGAAGTGGGAGTGGGACTTCGGCGACGGCAGCAAGCCCTCGACCGAGGCCGACCCGACGCACACCTACAAGGACTTCGGCACCTACAAGGCCAAGCTGAAGGTTACCTACGCCGACGGTGAGGTGGCGACCGGCGAGGTCACCGTCGTGATCGGCTGCCCGGCGCCCGACGCCCGGCCGACGGTCCGGCTGCTGGACACCGACACCGGCGTGGCCAACCGCGTCGTCGCCGGCGGCTGCACGATCAACGACCTGATCGACGACGAGCGCATGTGGTCGAACCACGGCGAGTTCGTCAGCCACGTCAACGACCAGGTGAACGAGTTCCGCAAGGCCGGCGTCATCGACAATGGCGAGGCCTCCACGCTGAGCAAGGCGGCAGCGCAGTCCGACATCGGCAAGACGAACGGCTACGAGACCATCTTCGACGGGACGCCCGCGTCCCTGCAGGGCTGGTCACAGGCTCCGTCCGGCCAGTTCAACCTGCAGCAGGACGGCACCCTCCGCACCTCCGGCGGGCTGGGCATGCTGTGGTACTCCGACAAGGCGTACGGCGACTTCTCGCTGCGGCTGCAGTTCCGTGACGTCGCGCCGGGCACGGCCCGTGCCAACACCGGCGTGTTCGTCCGGTTCCCCGACCCGCGGACCCCGCTGGACCAGCGTCCGGCCGGGAGCTGCGGCACGGTCGGCTCGGCCCGCACGTCGCAGGCGTGGGTCGCGATCTACTGCGGTCACGAGATCCAGATCTACGACGGCGACACGGGCGAGCCGCAGAAGACGGGCTCGATCTACAACTTCCAGCCGAACACCCTGGACAAGGCGGGGGCGACCCCGAAGGGCCAGTGGAACGACTACGAGGTCCGGGTGGTCGGGCAGCACTACACGATCATCCGCAACGGCGTCGTGATCAACGAGTTCGACAACACCCCGGGCAAGTCGTCGTCCCGCGCCGGCGACCCCGCCACGGACCTGCGTCAGTTCGTCAGCGGGTTCATCGGGCTGCAGAACCACAGCAACACCGACCTGGCGGAGTTCCGCAACATCCGGGTGCGGGAGCTCTGACCCGGTAGCCGGGCGGGGGAGACCCCGCCCGGCTGTCTCCCATGACCCTGGCGGGCGACGCCGTTCGCCCGCCCACATGCATGCACGTTCTGTGAGGTGCGACCTCAGATGCAGTTATTGACAGGGAAGCTACGGAGGGCGCTGGGCGCCGCCGTGGCCGTGGCGCTGTTGTGCGTGGCGCTTCCGGCGCTGTGGCTGTCGCCGGCCAATGCCGCCGCGCCGAAGCCCGAGGCGCGGCAGCAGGTCGGCCAGGCGGCGGCGCAGGTGCTCACCTGGACCGCCGACAACAGCATGACCGCGTACAAGGACACGCCGACCACGGCGGTCGCGGGCCCCGCGACGATCGTCTTCGAGAACAGCATGGCGACCGGCAGCACGTTCGGAATGACGCACACGCTGACCTTCGACACGTCGACGCCCGGATACAACCACGACGTCAACGTCAACATCATCGCCAGCCCGTACGACGCGGACGGCGGTCGGCATGAGGTCCAGGTGAACCTCACCCCCGGCAAATACCGCTTCTTCTGCGCGATCCCCGGCCACCAGATGGTCGGCGAGCTCGTGGTCACCCCCGGCGGCCCCACCGACACGACCGCGCCGCAGGTGTCCGCCAACGTGTCGGGCGAGAAGGACGCGGACGGCAACTACGTCGGTTCGGCGACGGTGACCGTCTCGGCGACCGACACCGAGTCGGGCGTGGACAGGGTGGAGTACGCGCTGGACTCCGGGGCGTTCACCACCTACTCGGCTCCCGTGTCGGTGAACCAGGTGGGCTCCCACACGGTGCAGTATCGGGCGACCGACAAGGCGGGCAACGTCTCGGCCGTGGCGTCGGTGTCGTTCAAGGTGGTCGCCCCGCCGGCCAAGGACACGACCGCGCCGCAGGTGTCGGCGCAGGTCTCGGGTGACAAGGACGCCAACGGCAACTACGTGGGCTCCGCGACGGTGACCATCTCGGCGAGCGACAGCGAGTCGGGCGTGGACACGGTCGAGTACTCCCTCGACTCGCAGCCGTTCGCGCTGTATTCCAAGGCGCTGACGGTCGACCAGCCGGGCGCGCACCGGGTGAGCTACCGGGCCACCGACAAGGCGGGCAACACCTCGGCGGTGGCGTCGGTGACGTTCACGGTCGTGGTGCCGCCGGCCAAGGACACCACGGCGCCGCAGGTGTCGGCGCAGGTGTCCGGTGACAAGGACGCCAGCGGCAACTACGTGGGCTCCGCGACCGTCACCGTCTCGGCGACCGACACCGAGTCGGGCGTCGACAAGGTGGAGTACGCGCTGGACGGCGCGGCCTTCACGACGTACTCGGCTCCGGTCGCGGTCAACAAGACCGGCTCGCACACGGTGCAGTATCGGGCCACGGACAAGGCGGGCAACACCTCGGCGGTGGCGTCGGTGACGTTCACGGTGGTCGCGCCGCCGGCCAAGGACACCACGGCGCCGCAGGTGTCGGCGCAGGTGTCCGGTGACAAGGACGCCGACGGCAATTATGTGGGCTCGGCCACCGTGACCATCTCGGCGACCGACACCGAGTCGGGCGTCGACACGATCGAGTACTCCCTCGACGGGCAGCCCTTCGGCCTGTACTCCGCACCGGTGGCGGTCAAGCAGCCGGGCGCGCACACCGTGAGCTACCGGGCCACCGACAAGGCCGGGAACGCCTCCGACGTCGCGTCGGTGTCGTTCAAGGTCGCCGCACCGGAGCAGAAGGACACCACGCCTCCGCTGGTGTCGGCGCAGGTGTCCGGTGACAAGGACGCCGACGGCAACTACGTGGGCTCCGCGACCGTCACCGTCTCGGCGAGCGACAGCGAGTCGGGCGTGGACAGGGTGGAGTACGCCCTGGACGGCGGAGCCTTCACGACGTACTCGGCCCCGGTGTCGGTGAACACGGCCGGGTCGCACACGGTGCAGTATCGGGCGACCGACAAGGCCGGCAACGTCTCGCCGGTCGGCTCGGTGACCTTCAAGGTCGTGGCGCCGCCGGCCAAGGACACGACCGCTCCTCAGGTGTCCGCGCAGGTGTCCGGTGACAAGGACACCAACGGCAACTACGTGGGGTCCGCCACCGTCACGATCTCGGCGAGCGACAGCGAGTCGGGCGTGGACAAGGTCGAGTACTCCCTCGACTCGCAGCCGTTCGCGGTCTACTCGAAGGCGCTGACGGTCGACCAGCCGGGCGCGCACCGGGTGAGCTACCGGGCGACCGACAAGGCCGGGAACACCTCGGCGGTGGCGTCGGTGACGTTCACCGTGGTGGTCCCGCCGGCCAAGGACACCACGGCTCCGCAGGTGTCGGCCAACGTGTCGGGCACGAAGGACGCCGACGGCAACTACGTCGGTTCGGCCACCGTGACGATCTCGGCGAGCGACACCGAGTCGGGCGTCGACAAGGTGGAGTACGCGCTGGACGGCGCGGCGTTCGCGGCCTACTCGGCTCCGGTCTCGGTGAACAAGACCGGGTCGCACACGGTGCAGTATCGGGCGACCGACAAGGCGGGCAACACCTCGCCGGTCGGGTCGGTGACCTTCAAGGTCGTCGCGCCTGAGCAGAAGGACACCACGGCCCCGCAGGTGTCGGCCCAGCTCGGCGGCAGCATGGACTGGGCGTGGAACTACGTCGGCTCCGCCACGCTCACCATCTCGGCGACCGACGCCGAGTCGGGCGTGGCCACGGTGGAGTACTCCCTGGACGGGCAGCCGTTCGCGCTGTACTCCAAGCCGGTGGCGGTGGGCCAGCCGGGGGCGCACACCGTGAGCTACCGGGCCACCGACAAGGCCGGCAACACCTCCAACGTGGGCACGGCGAAGTTCACCGTCGTCGCCGCGCCGGGCTCCGACTGCACGAAGCCGGGCAAGGGCAAGGGCTGCAAGGACGCCTGAGTTCGTTCAGCCGCAGGCGGCCTCGGTCCGGCGACGGGCCGAGGCCGCCTCTTTCCGGCCATCGGGGCTCGCCCTCACTCGGTCCGGAAGGGGTCGTGCTCGGCGAGGAGCTTGTCGAGCCGGGCCTGGTCCACCCGGCTGACGACGGTCGCCTCCTCCTGCCGGTCCCGCACGCACTTGGCCAGCGTGAACGTCGAGGTCACCACGTACATCAGTCCGAGGGCGAGGAAGGAGCGCACCCAGGTCGTCACCGGAAGGTAGAGGATGCCGGCCGCCAGGCCCACGAGGGAGATCGCGAACGAGATGACGGCCTGGACGTAGAAGGCCGTCGTCGTCGAGGGTTTCACCGGTTTCGCCATGATGCCATCGTCCGTGGCGTACGCCTGGCGGGCATGAGCGCCGATACTCAGTTACCGGTGAGTACGAACCCCCGCTTCAGTGGTCCGGGTTCAGCGCGTTGCCGATGTACATGGCCGCCAGCATGGTGAACAGGAACGCCTGCAGGAACTGGATGAAGATCTCCAGGCCGGTCATGACGACGGCCATGGCCACGCCGAGGACGCCCACCGGGAACCCGAGCACGGTCGGCTGCTCGGCGAGGAACCAGAACCCCACCGCGCTGAAGAACGCCAGCAGCAGGTGTCCCGCGAACATGTTCGCGAACAGCCGTACGGCGTGCGTGAAGAGCGCGAAGACGAACGTGTGCAGCAGTTCGATGGGCGCGTACAAGACGAGGGCGAGCGGCTTCGGCAGGCCGGGCGGGAACATCAGGCTCTTGAGATAGCCGCCCACCCCGTGGTGCCGGAAGCCGAGATAGAGCTTGATCACGTACACGACCACGGCGAAGACCAGCGGGAACGCGATATGGGCGTTCACCGGGAACTGCACTCCCGGGATCACGCCGAACAGGTTCCACAGCAGGATCACCGAGAAGAGGCTGAGCAGGAACGGCATCCACCGCTCGGCGTCCGCGCCGAGGAACGGCCGGGCCGCCTGGTCGCGGACGAACAGGTAGCCGTACTCGCCGAGGTGCTGCAGCCCTCGCGGGACGAGCGACGGCCGCGCGAACGCCCCCCACGCGACCGCGCACAGCAGGATCACCCCGACCGCGGCCAGCACCACGGGCTTGGTCAGCCAGTACGGCGCGCCGGGCCACAGCGGCGGAAAGTCGAACAGTTCGAGACCGGGAGCCGTGAAGTCGTCCCCGGCGAGGCTTACGGGCATAGGGAATCCCCTCGTCCGGCCGTCCAAAAACTGAGTACGTCGTACTCACTTTCTCGATGTGAGCCTACATACCGGGTACCGTGTACGCAATAGCGCGACGACCTGGGACGACCAACGATGACGGGCCACGAGAACCTGTGGATGCGACCCGAGCGCCCCGCGCGGGGGCCGCGGCCGAGCTTCAGCCGCGCCGCCCTCGCGCAGGCGGCGATCGGGATCGCCGACGCCGAGGGGCTGGAGGCGATCTCCATGCGCCGCCTCGCCGCCGATCTCGGCGCGGGCACGATGTCCCTGTACCGCTACGTGACCGGCAAGGACGAGGTGTTCGACCTGATGATCGACACCGCCGTCAGGGAGTACCTGCCGGAGGACCAACGGCCGCCGGACGACTGGGCTGACGGCCTTCGCCGGCTCGCCTGGCAGGTCCGGCGCACCATGCTGCGCCACCCGTGGCTCGCGCCGCTGGCGGCCGGCCGCCCGCAGACCGGCCCGAACAGCGCGCGTCTGATGGAGACCGCCCTCGGCATGCTCGACGGCCTCGGCCTGAGCATCGACGAGATGCTGACCCTCGTCGGCACGGTCTTCGCGTACGTGAACGGCTACATCCAGAGCGAGCTGGCCGAGGCGGAGGGGCGGCGGCGGACGGGGCTCACGCTGGCCCAGCGGCTGGCCCGGCACCTGGCCTACATCCAGTCGCTCATCGCGACGGGCGACTATCCCATGCTGGAGCGGATGACGAAGGAGGCCGGGCGGGAGTACATGGCCAGTGACGACCGCTTCGCGTACGGCCTGGACCGGCTGCTCGACGGCATCGCCGCCGGCCTGCCGCCGCGCGGCGGCCCGCAGGGGCCCACGTCATCGCGGTGACGCCTCCGGCTCACCGTCCGGCTTCCTCACGTGGGCGTACGCAGGGGAGGGCCTTCCGCGGGCGTCGCGGCTTCCACGTCGCCGCAGGCCGGTGGCCGGTCTCGGTGGCCGGTCTCAGAGGAGTACGGCTCAGTTAGGCGTGATCTCGTGCAGGCGGCAGACCTGCCGCCAGACACGCGCGTCGAGCGTGCCCGCCCTGTCCTGGAAGTCGGCGACGGGCACGCGGACCGGGCCGGTGAGGTCGAGGAAGCTGTTGTGGTCGGCGTCCGGGTCCCACGTGCGGGTGGGGATCTCCACGTGGTCGGCGCGGTCGCTGCGGTCCTGGCTGGTGATCTTCAGGACCTCGGCGCCGCCCCGGTATGTCCTGAGCACCACACAGGGGCGCACCTTGTGGCCCGGCCCGTCCTCGTAGGGCACGTCGGCCCACCAGATCTCACCCGGGTGCGGACCGGCCTGCGTGGCCGCACCGCCGCGCACGCCCGTTTCGCCGCCCGTCGCCGGGCGGCCCCCGCCCCGGGTCCCGGTCCCGGAGGCGGTGCCGCGCCTCGCGTGGGGAGCGGCGCCGCCACCGGGCCTGGTGCCCGGCCGCGAGGCCGGGGCACGTCCTCCGGGCCGCGCGGTCCGGCCGGCGCGGCCTGACGGGCGGCCTCCCGGGGAGGGGCGCGGCGCGGACCGCCGCCGTGAGGTTCCCGGCAGGCGCCCGGCCATGCCGAGCCCGCCGAACACGACCAGCACGGCCACGATCACAACCACCCAGAACATGGCCGACAGCCTACGGCTCCGCGCACACGACTCCGGCAGGGGAGTCCGCCGCCCCCGCCCGCCGCGCTCGTTCCGCCGCTCCTGCCCGCCCGCGCCCCTCTCGGCTTCGGCGGCCGAACCGCACCGCCGCCCGCCCGCACGCACGCGCGCGGGCGGCGGTCACGGTCAGGAGCGGGCGTCCCAGGCGGCGAGGATGCGCGCCTCCTTCTCCGGGTCGATGCCGTGGTGCATCTGGCCGCCGAAGCTGCGCTGCTCCTCCGGGATGTCCTTCAGCCACTCCCAGGTGTCCCGGACGGTCTCCCGTACGGGCCGGCAGGTGAGGCCCGCGGCGATGGCCTTCGCGGAGGAGTGCGTCCACACGCCCTGGTAGCCCGTCTCCGGAGCCCACAGCGGAAGCTCGGTCCACATCTCCACGCCCTGGTCCGCCAGGAACGTGTCGTCGACCCACACCAGCTCCGCGTCGGAGCCGGTGACCTCCACGCAGTCGTTCAGCCAGCCGCCGTACGTCGTGTTGCCCTGCACCCCGCCCGTCATGTAGCGGCCGGTGGTGCCCTTGGCCGCCTGGTCGAGGGTGAACGCCGCGATGTCCCGGGCGTCGATGAGCTGCATCGGCAGCGCCGGGTTGCCGGGGGCGAGCACCCGCCCGCCTCTGGAGATGCGGGTGAGCCACCAGGGCAGCCGGCCCACGTTCTCGTGGGGGCCGAGGATCAGGCCGGGCTGGATGATCAGGGCGCCGCCGTCGAAGTGCTGCTCGACCGCCCGCTCGCAGCCGGCCTTCAGCACGCCGTAGTCGCCGAACTCGGCGTCCGCGTCCGGCGGGCACTCGTGCAGGGGGAAGGTCTCGTCGACGCCGGACTTGTCGGGCCAGTCCGGGTAGGCGGAGATGCTGGAGATGAACGTGTAGTGCGGGGCGTGGCCCGACAGCGTCCGCACCGACTCCAGGACGACGCGGGGGACGAACCCGCACACGTCGACCACCGCGTCCCACTGCCTGCCGTCGGCGAGCCGCCGCAGATCGTCGGTGACCTCGCGGTCGCCGCGCACCGCCTCCACACCGGGCAGGTCCGTCCCGCTCCTGCCCCGGTTGAACGTCGTGACCTCGTGACCGCGCCGCAGCGCCTCCTCCACGATGGCGCGTCCGAGAAACACCGAACCGCCGATTACCAGAATCTTCATACGGTCATCCTTGGCCCGCCCGGGCCGGGCGTAGGCCCCGTTTCACGGTCGGCGGACATGATCCGCTCACAGCGAAGCTCGCCGTTCCTCCCGGCTCCACCGGAGCGGGGCTCAGCCGGTGCGCAGTTCGGGCACCGGTGTGAAGCGCTCCTGCTCCAGCACGTGCACCCGCGCCGCGCCGATGTCGAAGTACAGGCCCGTGAGCTCCAGCTTCCCCGCCCGTACGAGGGTGTCCACGAACGGGTGGGTCCGCAGGTTGTCGAGCTGCTGGATCACGTTGGTCCGGCAGAGCCGGTCGAGCGGCCCGGCGTCGTCGTCACACGGCTCGGCGGCCACGAACCTCGCCAGGCTCTGCCGCCCGTGCCGCAGCCAGTTGCGCAGCGCGGGCAGGTCGGGCACCTCGCCCAGCAGGGCGGCCATCGCGCCGCATCCCGAGTGCCCGCAGACCGTGATCGTGCGCACATCGAGGACCTTCACGGCGTACTCGATCGTGGCCGCGACCGAGTCGTCGGCGGGGGTGGCGCCGGCGCGCGGCACGAGGTTGCCGATGTTGCGCAGCGTGAACAGGTCGCCGGGACCGCTCGCGGTGATGATGTTCGGCACGATGCGGGAGTCCGCGCAGGTGATGAACAGGTGCGACGGCGACTGCTTACGGGCCATGCGGTGAAGCAGCGGGCGGACCATCGGCGCGGTCCGGCGCTGGAACTCCCGCGTCCCCTCCAGCAGGTCGGGCACGCCCTGCGGCTCGCAGACTACGGGAACGTCGTCGTGGCTCCCGCCGTCCGCGCCGATCACGGCGTAGGACCCTGCGGCGTCCATGGGACGGGGGCGTCGCCGGTAGGCCCAGGGCAGCCACCAGCGGTCGTGCCGGGGCGGGATCCTGGCCGGGAACAGGCGGACGCCGTCGATCGCGGCGGAGTACCACTCGCCGTGCGGCTCGTCCACGTCGATCGCGCCGCCGGTGCGTTCGTGCTGGAGCCGCCAGGCGTGCAGCGCCTCGAAGGCGGCGTTGTCCATGAAGTCGAGGTGAAGGTCGAGCTCGACCGCGGCCCCCGCGGGGATGCCGCGCAATGCCTCGGTCAGCCGGGGCACGCCGAGGAACGTCAGCGACCCGGTGACGACGACGCGCCAGCGCCGCTCGCCCGCCTGCCGTACGTCGACCGAGACCCAGGCCAGGCGGCGCAGGGCGAGCAGGGCGGCCAGCCCGAGGCCGATCGCCACGCCCTCGGCCAGGCCGATCAGCACGACTCCGGCCATCGTCACGAAGTAGACCGGCATCTCGCGGTGGCTGCGCAGGTTGCGGACGTGCCCGAGGTTGACCATCTGCACGCCGATGAACAGCAGCAGCGCCGCGAGCGCCTCCAGGGGGATCAGCGCGATCATCCAGGCGCAGGCCGTGGTGAACAGCAGCACCCACACCCCGTGGAGCACCGTGGACCAGCGGCTCCGGGCGCCCGCCCGCGCGTTGGTGGTCGTACGCACGACGACGCCCGCGACCGGGAGGCCGCCCAGCGCGCCGGACACCGCGTTCGCCACGCCCTGCGCGGTCAGTTCACGGTCGAGGTCGGCGCGGGGACCGTCGTGCAGGCGGTTGGACGCCACGCAGGTCAGCAGCGACTCCACTCCGGCGAGGAGGGCGACGAGCAGGACGGCCCCGGCGATCGCGTGCCAGTCGCCCTGCGGCATCAGAGGTCCCTGTACGGAGGAGAACCCGCCCTTCAGATCCACCTTCGTCAGGTCCCAGCCCGTCACCGCGGCCGTCAGCGTGGCGACCATCAGCGCGGCGAGCGGGGCGGGCACGGCGCGCAGCCGGGGGATCCGGCTCCACACGAGCAGGACCCCGATCGTCAGGACGCCGATCATGACCGCGTGCGTGTGGTTGTCGAGGATCTGGGCGGGGAGTTCGAGGACGTTCTCCAGCGCGGAGCGCTGCGGCGAACCGCCGAGCACGATGTGCAGCTGGGACAGCGCGATCACCACGCCGACCCCGGCGAGCATGCCGTGCACGACGGCGGGGGAGACCCCGAGCGCCGCCCGCGCCACCTTCAGCCCGCCCAGGGCCAACTGGAGGAGGCCGGCCATGACGGTGATGGCGCACGTGGCGCGCCAGCCGTACGTGTGGACGAGCTCGGCGACCACCAGGGACAGCCCGGCGGCCGGGCCGCTCACCTGGACGACGGACCCGCCGAGGGCGCCGGCCACCACGCCGCCGACCACGGCGGCGACGAGCCCGGCCGCCACCGGCGCGCCGGACGCGACCGCGATGCCGAGCGACAGCGGCACCGCCACCAGGAAGACCACCAGCGATGCGGGCACATCGTGCCGGAGTACGGACTTCCAGTCACGTGGCGAGATCGTGTCGTCACTGATTGTCATGGGCTGACAATATGTCAGCCGCGGAGGCCGTCACCAGGCAGGGAACGGGAAAATCACCGGTAGTAGTCGGGATAGTCGCTCTCCGGGTTGCGGTGGCTGCCCCGCCGCCGCCCGCTCGCCGAGGTGGGGGTCTCGCCGTGGACCTCGTCGTAGGAGGGCCAGCTTCCATCGGCGGCGTTCTGCTCGGGCCACGACGGATGGGCGCCGCCGTATCCCTGCTGCTGCCGGTCGTAGCCGTACTGGCTCTGCCCCGACGGCGCGTCGTAGCCCGCAGACTCGTACGGCGAGGCGGTCCCCGGGCCCGAGCCGGTCACCGTGTCAGAGGCGTCGATGGTCGCCCAGCCCGTGCTCACCTCGTACGACGGGGTGGAGGGCGCGGCGGGCGACGGCGTCGAGGCGGCCGGGTAGCCGCCCTCCGCCGAGTAGGTGGACGAGTAGCCGTCGTAGGCCGGGGTCTGGTAGGTCTCCGCGTTCGGCCAGGAGGACGCGCCGCGCGGCGGTTCCGGGTCGTCGAGCACGTCGCGGGCGCCCGTCCAGGAGGGGTCCGTCGTGGGGGCGGAGGCGGCGGGGACCGGCGGGTAGCTGCCGGCGACCGGCCAGCCGGGGTCGGTGGCGCCCGCGCCTGTCACACCGGAACCTGCCGGGTTGGGCGGGTAAGACGGCGATGCGTCGGCCGCGCGGAACGGGCCCGTCGCGGCGCGGGACGGATCGTAGGCGTCGGACCGGGGCGTTTCGTAGCTCGCCGCCCACGCGTCGAAGGAGCCGCCGGTGGAGCGGGGCGCG
>NZ_MWJN01000053.1:0-59777 GCF_002027145.1 Microbispora sp. GKU 823
CGCCTGCCCCTGCCCTGGCCACGCTTCCAGCACACCCTCTGGCAGGCCAACCGCCTCGCCCTCGACGGCCGATTCGACGAAGCCGGCAAGCTGCGTGACGAGGCCGAATGCCAGGCCGAGCGGGTGGGGGTGTGGCACGCGCGGCCCGCCGTCGCCATGGGCCGTCTCGCGATCCGCTGCCAGCAGGGCGCCATGGCGGATGCCGGACCGCTCATCGAAGCGATCAGCGGCATCCACCCGACCATGGAGCACGACGCTCGCGTCCTGTGCCTGGCCGCGCAGGGACGGGAGGGCGAGGCCCGGGAGCTCGTCCGGGCCGGCTGGCCGTCGCCGCCTCTCGATTGGTCGTGGCTGTCCACGACCTGCCTGCAGGGGGCGGCGCAGGCCGCCGTCGGCGACGCCCCCGCCTGCCACGACACCTACTCCGCGCTGCTGCCCTACAGCGGGCGGATCTCGGCGATCTCCGCCGTGATGTGCATGGGACCGGTCGACTGGTACCTCGCTCTGCTCGCCTCCGCCATGGGCGACCACCTCCGCGCTACCAGGCATCTCTCGGCGCTCGAACAGACCGCGGAGCGAACGGGGCTCATCTGGTGGCGGCACCGGGCGCGGGAGGCGGCGCGTGATCTGCATCGGCATCCGGCCGAGCCGCAGCGGAGATCGTCGCCTGGTGGCACCCGGCCGGGCGCCTGAAGGCCGCCCCGGCCGGTAGGTCGGCGGCGGTTCGCGACAAATCTTCGGGGGCGGCCGCCGAACCCACGACGCGACCGTCCACCGAACCGTCGGGCAAGCCCGCACCGCAGGCACCGGCCGGCCCGCCCCGCTACCTGTCGCCTCAGGACCAGGCCGCCATGGCGCGGCAGGAACCGCTGGTGCGCGCGGCCTCGGCCGTACGCACCGTCGTGGAGCAGGGCGCCGACGACGGATACGCCGGACTGGAGATCAGCGGGGACCGGGTCCTGCTGTGGTGGAAGGGTGCCCCGCCCCCGGCCGTGACCGACACCGCCCGTGCCGCCGGTGTCGCGGTCGAGGTCCGCGCGGCGGAGCATTCCCGCGAGGAGTTGCGGGCGGCCGCCGACCGGCTGTGGCGCTCGTCGGGAGTGGAGCACGGCGGTCAGCTGCAGGCGGTGAAGATAATCTCGGACGGAAGGGGCCTGGAGGCGGCCGTCCGCCCGGGGCGCAAGAGCCCGCTGGCTCCGCTCCCCGAGCTCGGCGTCCCGGTCGACGTCGTCGAGCAGGAGCCGCCCACCCCCACCAGCCGCTGTGACGACGGCGTCCCCTGGTACGGCGGCCTCGCCATCCGTCCCTCGGGGGAGTGGGGCGGGGCCTGCGGCGGCAATGAGAACCTGAGGTACACGTGCACCGGCGGGTTCGGCGTTCATATCGGGTCCACCGAATACCTGCTGACAGCAGGACACTGCGCCACCGTGGGCGAGACCCTGCTCGACGGCGCCGGCCAGTACATCGGCGAAGCCACCCTCAGGCACGCCGAGCACGACCTGGTCCTGGTGCGGACCGACGCGGCGGACCGGATCTGGGACGGCGTCCCCGGCGTCAGCGACTTCACCAAGCCGGTGGTGGGCTGGGTGTGGACCTTCCCCGGTCAGTCGCTGTGCTACTCGGGTGCCACCAGCGGGGCGAACTGCGGCTACACCGTGGTCAAGGACGAGTACACAAAGTTCTGCTACGAGGGCCGGTGCTGGAGCGACCTCATCGCGGCGAAGCGGAAGGGCCGGTTCAGTGTGGCGGGAGGCGACAGCGGAGGCCCGGTCTTCTCCCTGATCAACAACTCCGCCTGGATACAGGCGGCCGGCACCGTCACCGGGACCCTCCAGCAGACCGACCTGCTGGGCAACAAGACAGAGTGGGTCATCTTCCAGGACTTCGGCACCGCTACCAGGGACTGGCCAGGTCTGGACACGATCAATTACCTCGACCCCATGTGACGCCCGCAAGAAAGCACAAGAAATTCGCAAAGGGTCGCTGCACATGATTGGCCGGTCAAAACCGGCGGCTCGCCCTTGCCAGGCGGGCCACACACGCAAGGAGATCCTCATGGCGAACGACGGGCGCAGGAACACCACCACGCGTGGACTGTCCCTCAACCACAACGAGGTGGTGCTCGAGGACGGCAAGGACCTGAACCACAGCGAGGTGGTGCTTCAGGACGGGAGCAACCTGAACCACAACGAGTCCCTCATCGGCTGAACGAGTCCCGGTGATCCGGCGGGGAGTTGACCCGGAAGGCCGCTGACCGAATCAAGGGCCTTCCCGGGACCGGGATCCTGCCTTGGACCGGAAGACAAGGGGAAGAGATGTCATTGCGCCGCATGGTGCCGGGCCTGCCTCGTCAGGCGTGGTGGATACTCACCGGCGACGCGGTGTCCGCTTTCGGTAGCGGCCTGACGCTGCCGTTCTTTCTGGTCTATCTGCATAACGTCCGGGGGATCGAACTCGGCCTGGCCGGGCCGATCCTCTCGGTGATTGCCGTGGCGGGACTCGTCGGAAATCCGTTGGGCGGCCTGCTCACGGACCGTATCGGTCCGCGGCAGGCCGCCGTCGCCGGTCTCGTGGTCGCGGCGGCCGGCACCGTCGGGATGGCCGGTGTGAGGTCCGCCTGGCAGGGTCTCGTGGCGGCCGTGGTGTACGGGCTCGGCGTCGCCGTCACGCTCCCGTCCTTCCAGGCGCTAATCGGGATCTGCGTTCCCAGGGAGCGGCGGTCGCAGATATTCGCCGTGCAGTACGTCATGATGAACGCCGGCTTCAGCGCCGGGGGCCTGCTGGCCGCGGTGCTGGTGAGCGCCTCGGCGCGGAGCTTCGTCACGCTGTATCTGCTGGACGCGGCCACCTTCCTCGCCTTCGCCGCACTGATCGCCCGATCGCCCGGCGGGCGCGTCCCGGGCGTGCGGTCCCCGGCCCCCGGCGAGCGGGGCGGGTATCGCGAACTCCTCTCCGACCGGCTGCTGCTGCGGATCTGTGTGCTGGTGGTCGCGGTCTTCTCCTGCGGCTACGCGCAGTACTACAGCGCCTATCCGGTCTACGCGATGGAGGAGGGCCGGCTCGACGCCGCCGCGTTGCGGCTCACCTTCCTGGCCAACACGGGCACGGTCATCGTCGCCCAGTTCCTGGTGCTGCGCCTGCTGCGGAGCCGGCGCCGTACCCGGGCCTTCGCGCTGTCGGCCGTACTCATGGCCGCCGCGTGGACGGCGGTGCTGTGGGCGGCGGCCGCGGGAGGAGCGGCCGGCATGGCGGGGTTCGCTATCGCGATGGCCCTGTTCGCCGTCGGGGAGACGCTCATGGCCCCCACCGTGCCCGCCATCGTTAACGACCTCGCGCCCGACGCGGCGCGCGGCCGGTACAACGGGGTCTACAGCCTGGCCACCACCCTCGGCTCCATCGCCGGACCTGCGGTCGCCGGCATCGCGCTGTCGGCGGGCCTCGGGGCGGCCCTCTTCGCCGCCATGGCCCTGGCCCTCGGGCTCGTCGCCGTACAGGCGCTGCGGCTGGAGCGGCACCTTCCGGACGCCGTGAACCTGGTCGCGGCGGACGACCGCGCCGCCGGCGAGCGGCACGAAGCAGGCGCAGGAAAGCGGGAGAAAGCAGGCGCAGGAAATGAGTGAGGCCATGGCGGGGGCCGGCACCGGGGCCCAGGCGCTGCTCAGGCTCTCCCGGACCCTGCGCGAGCAGGGCCGGTACCGCGAATGCGACGGTGTGCTGCGGCGTGCGCTGCGGCTCGCGGAGCAGGAGACCGGACCCGGCTCCCTCCTCGTCGCCCACGTGTGCAACGGCCTCGGCGTGCTGCACAAATACACCGGCCGGTTCGAAGAGTCGGAGCGTTTCTACCGCCGCGCTCAGGCGATCGTCGAGGCGAGCGTAGAGCCGGGCCATCGGCTTCTGGCCGACCTTTACCACAACCTCGGCGGGCTCAACCACGCACGGGGCACTCATGCTCAGGGCGAGCCCTTCGCCCGCCGTTCCGTGGAGATCCGGGAACGGATCCACGGCCCCGCCCATCCCGCAGTGGCCGCGGACAAGGCGGCGCTCGCCGCGATCCTGCACGCGCTCGGCGGCAGCGACGAGGCGGAGCGGCTGCTGCTGGACGCTCTGGCCGTGTTGGAAGAAAACTTCGGGCCCGAGGACTACGAGGTCGCCTCGTGTCTGAGCAACCTCGCCGCCATCCGGTACGCCAGGGGCGACCTCGACGGCGCGGAGGCGGGGTACGCCAAAGTGGTCGAACTCAAGGCAAAGAGTCTCGGCGAGACCCATCCCGACCTGGCTGTGCCGCTGCACAACCTGGGAGTCGCCGCCTCCAGACGGGGCCGGGCGGAGGTGGCTGCGGCGGCCTTTCACCGGGCGCTCGCCGTGCTCGGCGACGAGGTCACCGCCGACCATCCCGTACGGCTCGCCTGCCTGCGCGGACTGGACGCCGTCCGCAGGGCGGCGGGGAGCGGGCACGGCGCCGGCTGACCCGGCGCGGGATCACGAGGCGAACGGTCGCCGCGTCCACCGGGGACCGCCGGTGGTGACCGCTCCACGAGTTCACAAGCGGCTTTCAAGCGGGATTCGCAGAGTACGTCGCATGAAAGTCCCGGTGATACTTCAGCACAGCATGGTCGAGTGCGGGGCGGCCTGCCTGGCGATGATCCTCGCCGCACACGGGCGGCGGGTCCCCGCCCGGGTGCTGGCCGAGGAGATGGGGATCGGGCGCGACGGGGCGAACGCGCTCGCCCTGGTCCGCACCGCCCGGGCACACGGGCTGACCACCCGGGCGCTGGCCGTGCCCGCGGCGCGGATGCCCGAGGTGTCGCTTCCCGCGGTCGTCCACTGGCGGCAGAACCATTTCGTGGTCGTCGAACGTGTGACGCGAGGCCGGATCGCGGTCGTCGATCCCGCCGTCGGCCGCTACGGCCTGACACCCGAACAGTTCGCGCACGACTACAGCGGGGCGGCGCTCGTGTTCGCCCCGGGCCCCGGTTTCCAGCGCGGGAGCCTCGGCGAACGGAGCGGCTGGTGGTCGCGACACCTGCGGGGCGTCCTCTCCCGGCACCGGACGACACTGGCCCTGCTGGTGCTGCTCGCCATCCTGATGCAGGCTCTCGGCCTGGTCCTGCCCGCCGTCACCGAATTCGTCGTCGACCGCGTCCTGACCCCGGGGAACGCAGGCGCGCTCTCCGTCGTCGGGCTGGGTCTCGCCGTGACGGTCGCCACACAGGTGGCGGCCGGAGCGGCGCGCGCCTGGGCGCTCGTCTTCCTGCGCACCCGCGTCGACAGCGCCCTGCTCGACGCGGTCGCGCGGCGCCTGCTGTCGCTGCCGTTCCGGTTCTTCGCGCATCGGGGCTCGGCCGACCTCGTCTCCCGCGTGTCCGGTGTGAGCATGCTCAGGGAGATCCTCACCGGCCAGGCGCTGGCCGCCCTGCTCGACGGGCCGCTCGCCGTCGGTTACCTCGTGCTGGTCACCGTACGGTCGCCGCTGCTCGGCGCCGTCCTCATCGCCTTCGCCGCGGCTCAGGTCCTTTCGCTGACGGCCACGCACCGGCACATCAGCGATCTCGTGCACCGGGAGATGGAGGCGCGCACCGGTGCGCAGCGGCAACTCATCGAAAGCATCCGGGGCATCGAGACGATCAAGGCGTCCGGGGCGGAGCCGCGCGTTCTCGACCGCTGGTCGCGGGCGCTCGCGGTTCAGACGCGTCAGGCGGGGGAGAGCGGACTCGCGCAGGGCCTGCAGGACGTCCTTCTCGCCGGGCTGCGGTTCGCCACCCCGCTCACGTTGCTGTGGGCCGGCAGTCAGCAGGTGCTCGCGCACCAGCTCAGCGTCGGCGCCATGCTCGCCCTGCAGGCGCTGGGCGCCGCCACCATCACCCCGCTCGCGTCGCTCACGAACACCCTGCGCGGCCTGCAACTCGCCCGCGTGCACGTCGAGCGGCTGTCGGACATCTGGAACACGGACCCGGAGCCGCAGATCCGCGAGCCCGAGTCCGCACCGGGCGGCGCGCCCGGCGACGTCGCCCCTCACGCGGTCGAGCTACGCGGCGTGGGTTTCCGCTATGGGCCGCAAAGTCCGTGGATCGTGCGCGAACTCGATCTCGCGGTGCGGCCGGGGCAGAAGATCGCGCTGGTCGGCCGGTCCGGGTCCGGGAAGACCACCCTCGCACGGCTGCTGCTCGGGCTGCTGCCCCCTACAGAAGGCGAGATTCTCTACGCCGGGGTACCCGCCTCCCGCTTGGACCCGGGCCGGTTGCGCCGCCGCTTCGGCGTCGTGACCCAGGAGCCGGCTCTGTTCACCGGGTCGATCCTGGACAACATCACGCTGGGAGACCCGGACGCGTCCCTGGAGCGTGTACGTGAAGCGGCCCGGCTGGCGTGCGTCGACGACGACATCGCCGACATGCCCATGGGATGCCACACGATGCTGACCGAGGGCGGCGGCCTGTCCGGCGGGCAGCGCCAACGCCTCGCGCTGGCCCGGGCGCTGCTCGCCCGGCCGGACATCCTCCTGCTGGACGAGGCCACCAGCCATCTCGACACCGGCACGGAGGCGGCGGTCGAGGCGAACCTGAGCATGCTCACGCAGACCCGCATCGTCATCGCGCACCGCCTCAGCACCGTACGGGACGCCGATCTGATCCTCGTGCTCGACGGCGGACGCATCGTCGAGAGGGGGACCCATGACGCGCTGGTCCGCCACGGTGGCTTCTACGCCCGCCTCGTCGAAGCGCAACTCGACGCAGGCTTCCGGTTTCCGGCCTGAGAGCTGCGTCTCTTCGGCCGTCAAGTGACGACATTTCGTCTCAGGTCCTTTCAAGCCATCGGCAAGTCCGCCCGGACACGATCTGCCGCAACCCGGAAGAAGGGAGGGAACGACATGAAGAACGGGCGTACCGAGCTTCGGGACATCACCGCCCTCGGCGCGGAGCTGGACGAGAGCCTGCTCGTCGGCATCAGCGGCGGCATGCTGCCCAACGGGGCCACGAGCCTCTGCGGCGTGGTGGTGCACACCGACGACTGGTGGTGCTAGAACCGCCGCCCACCCGGCGACGGAATCCCGAACAGGAAAGGAGTAAACGATGAGGTTGACCACCGAACTCGCTGACATCAGCGCCCTGGGCGCCGAGCTGAACGAGGAGCACCTGCTCGGCATCGCCGGCGGGCAGCTGTACGAGGAGCAGAAGACAGGCTGCTACACCGACAACAGCTGCGCGTACGACGACATCCTCATCTGATCGTGTGCGGGGGCGTCGCGCGCCGGCGCCCCCGCCACCGCAGGACGAAGGGATCCCATGTCCTCCCCGCATGTCCTCGTCCTCACCGGAGAGGACGACCCGCATGCCGATCGGGTCCGCGCGCTGCTCGCCGGCCGGGGTGCCCGCGTCACCGTCTTCAACCCCGAAGACTTCCCCGTCTCCGTACGCGCGGACCTCGCCTATGAAGCCGGCGGCCTCGTCCGCAGGCACCTGCTCGGCGCGGGCGAGACGATCGACCTCGACGCGCTCACCGCGCTGTGGTGGCGCCGCCCGAGACGTCCCGCGCCGCACCCGGAGATCACCGATCCGGTCGTCGCGGCGTACACCGCCGAGGAATGCCACAGCCTGACGACGGGCCTGTGGGAGAGCCTCGCCTGCCGGCAACTGCCCGGACGGGAGTCGGTCTTCCGCCGGGCCGGGCACAAGCCCGCCCAGCTCGCCGTCGCGGCCGAACTCGGCTTCCTGGTCCCGGAGACCGTGATCACCACGGAGCCGGAGACGTTCCTCGACTTCTACGAGCGGCACGACGGCCGCGTCATCACCAAGCCGCTGCACATTCCGTGGGTCTCCGGGGTCGCGGGTCACCTCACCCTGAACCGCCTGTGCGAGCCGGTCTCCTCTCGCGACGTCGCCTACGCGGACGGTCTGAGGTTCTGTCCGGTCATCGTCCAGGAGCGGATCCCCAAGCGCGTCGAGCTGAGGATCACCATCGTCGGGCGCCGGATCTTCGCGGCCGAGATCCACTCTCAGGTGGCCAACCGATCCGCGCTCGACTGGCGGCGGTACGACACCCAGGTCACGCCCTACCGGGAGCACCGGCTGCCGGACGAGGTGGCCGCCCGCTGCCTGGCGCTGATGGACCGCCTCGACCTGGCGTACGGCGCGATCGACGTGATCCTCACCCCCGACGGCCGTCACGTCTTCCTCGAGATCAATCCCAATGCCCAGTGGCTGTGGATCGAGAACATGACCGGCCAGCCGATCAGCCAGGCGATCTGCGACTACCTGTACGAAGGACCGTGACATGCCCCTACCCGACCGTCTGCTGCCCGACGCCCTCGCCTGCCTCCGCCGGATCGCCGACATGGCACCCGGCCCGGCCAAGGAGGAGCTGGCCGGGCTCCGCCGGCGGCATCCCGGCGTGCGGATGCGCCTGGTCTGGGAGCGCGACGCGCCCGGCGGGAGCTACCACTACGACTTGCTCGTCACGACCGCAGGAGGCACCGTCTCCCTCGCCTTCGCCCCGGACCGCGCGCTTCCCTGGCCGCTGCGCGGCAGTCACCACACGAGCGAACAGGTCCTGCTCCGTGTCAACGGCATGGAGGTCACGATGGAGCACGCCGTGGCCGTGCTCGACGTGCTGTGGACCGATCCCTCCCTCGCGGCCCGGCTGGTCGACGCCAGCCTCGTCGAGCAGGAGCTGGCACTCGACCCGGTCGAGCTTCCGGCTGCCGAGCTCCAGCAGGCCCTCGACGCGTTCCGGCGGGCGAGGGGTCTGCTGACCGTGGAGGCCACGCGGGAGTGGATGGCCGAGCGTGGGCTCGACCACGGGCGTCTCGAGGAGGTGGTCGCCGCCGAGGCCGCCGTGGCGCGGCTGCGTGCCCGGGTGGCCGGTGACCGTGTGGAGGAGGTGTTCGCGGCCTCGCCGGGTGACTACGACCGGCTGAGCGTGCTCGCGCTGCGTTACCCGGACCCGGCGGCGGCCCGGGAGGGGCCGTACGGCTCGCCGGCGCGGGACCCGGCGAGGACGCGCTCGCCCTGGCCGCCCGGGAGGCCCTCGAGCACGGAGCGCGAGGCGAGGTGCGGCTCGCGTACCGAGGTGACCTCGGCCCCCGGGCCGCCACCGCCCGGGCGGGCGACCTGCTGGGGCCGTCCGGGCACGAGCCGTCCGTGACCCGCGTCCTCGAGGCGCGGCCCGCCGCGCTCGACGGCCCGACCCGCGGGGAGATCGAGAAACGGATCTTCGAGCAGTGGCTGGCCGGACGGCGTCGCGAGGCCGGAATCGAATGGATGTGGGGGACGGCGCCGCGCACGGACGCCCTCACACGGGCCCTGCGCCGGCAGGCCCCCGACGCCGTCGGCGTGTGACACGCACGAAGACGCCGCCGCCGCACCGCTTCGGTGCGCCGGCCGGCGTCCCGTTGTCGGGGCCGGCGCTACGCCACCGGGAAGCTCTCCCGGCCGAGACGGATCCGGGCGAGCTCTTCGGTCACGGCCGGGGCGACCTGCGCGGCGAGCGCGGAGTGATCGCTCATAAGCCGCTCCGGCCGGCAGGCCAGCAGCTTGACCACGTCGCCCACCTCCGGCAGCGGGTGCCGGTTCGGCGAGGCCTCCCAGAAGCCGAAGTGGCGGAGGATCGCGTCCTGTCCCGCGACCGTCCCGGCCAGCACCCAGATCAGGCGGCGCTCCAGCTGCTGCGCCAGGAGGTTGCTGGCGACGACGAGGAGCTGCCCGATCTTCCGGCCGCGATGGCCCGGGTGGACGACCCAGCGGGCGCCCTCCAGGACATCCGTGCGCCGGAGTCGCTCCGAGCTCAGCAGGCGCGTCGCTCCCGGCTCGTCGAGCGCGACGACCCTGCTCGGAGTGAGCAGTTCGACGGGTGCGAGCCGGGCCGAGGCGATCAGCTCTCCCGTCGAACGCAGCCGGGCCAGGAGGTGGTAGGCGTGACCGTCGTGCTCGTCGGCGTCGTCGAACCCTCCGTCCTCCGTCCGGAAGTGCGGAAACCGGCCGTTCTCGTAGATCACTTCACCGCGGAACGATCTGATCTCGCGTTGCCACGGTTCCGATCCGAAGGACGAGCTGCGGGAAGTCGGTGGCTGGATTTCGAGACGTACCGTCTCCAAGAGATATGCGTCTGTTGTGTCGTTTCGCATGACGTGCCTCTCCCGATGGCCGTGAATGGGCGTCCGTCCGCCGGCGCGCGAGTGACCGTGCGTGCCCGTACGCCTGCGGAGTGATGGCAGCGGTGCTGAGCGGGATCGCGGCCGGGCTCAACCGGGGAAGAGCCCGTGGCCCGCTAGTCCTGGAAGGGCCGGGTCGCGACGGCCACGTATACGGGCATGGCCATCAGGAAGTGGCCGCGCATGTCGGCCAGGGCGAGGCCGTCGAACCACGCGTCCCGGTCGTCCTCCGCGACCAGGGCGGCCTGCCGCCGGTCGAGGACGGGGATGACGGACGCGGCGTCCGCCAGGCCGGTGGACACGGCGTGAACCGAGCGCACCACCGGATCGACGAGGCCGGCCTCCACGAGGCGGCGGCGCAGCGTGCGG
The DNA here is from genome assembly GCF_002027145.1 of Microbispora sp. GKU 823. Classification (NCBI taxonomy): domain Bacteria; kingdom Bacillati; phylum Actinomycetota; class Actinomycetes; order Streptosporangiales; family Streptosporangiaceae; genus Microbispora; species Microbispora sp. GKU 823. The sequence goes on from NZ_MWJN01000053.1 coordinate 10,514, forward strand.
CCGGCGGCCGGCTGACGCACCTTCAGCTGAAAGGCCTCCAGGACCCGCGCCGTGAGGGCCTCGTCCACTCCGTCGACGACCAGCGCGCCCCAGTCGACGTCGAGGAGGCAGACCCGCCCCCCGGGCGCCGCCGCCCGCGCCAGCGATCCGGCCGCCGCCGCGGGATCGGGAACGTGCTGCAGCACCCGCTCGCACCACACCACGTCGAATTCGTCGCGGTAGCCGAGGGACGCCACGTCGGCGACCTCGTACTTCACCGCCGCGTCCGCCGGCATGGCGGGGTCCCTGTCCCGTGCCGCCGCCACCATGGCGGGATTCAGGTCGACGGCGTTGACGGACCCGGCCGGCCCGACCATCGAGGCGAAGGCTCTCGACATCTCGCCGAGTCCGCAACCGACGTCCAGCACCCGGCTGCCGGACGCCACGGACAGCATGCCCACGGCTGTGGCGCGTACCGCCCGTATCACCGGGTGCTGGGCGACCTGCGCAAGGTAGGTCTCCGCCGCTTCCTGCTGCGCGACGTCGGGCTTCCTTGAAATACCTTGTCGCCGGCGGGCATTACACGCCGCCGATCATGCGCGGGTTGAACCGGAAATACATGAATCCTCCTACGCCGATGCCGTTGAAATGGGCGAAAGCGTCTGAATGGAAGCGCTCCGGCTCCCAGAATGTCCGTTTCTTCTTGGGAAACGCATGAGCTGCCTTGTGCGTCCTGCGAAGAAATCGCCTGCCGGTTTCGCCCAGGAGACGCAAGACGGTTCAAGAACCCTTCAAGGCCACCCCGCCGGAATGCGGCCGGCGGCCGGCGCGGGAAGGGAGGCTTTCGTCCTCGGGCGAGTCGGTTCTGCCGCACGGTGATCGCGCCGGTGAGAACCCGGCCATCCCCCGGCGGACGCCGTCCACGCGTCGTGGTTGCGGGTCTGCTGCCGCGGCCCTCGCGGCACGGGTTCGCCGCGGCCGAGATGCTCGCCCGCACCCGTGAGGTCTACGCCGACAGCGTGCGGACCCTCGACTTCCTCGCCGGCCCCTCGGCCAACCCGGTCATCGCCGCAGGACGAAAGCGCTCGGGGGATGGGCCGGGTGACAGGAGGGCGGCCCCGGCCTGAGTCTCCTCGGTCGCAAGTTGTCTCAAGGGAGCGGCAAGAGGCGGCCGGACACTCATGGTCGACCACTTTCATCTCTGCGTATCCGGGGCCCCGCGGCCCCGAGGGGCCGCCCATGTTCATGCCGGAAGCACAACCGTTCCCATTCCCCGTACGGGTCCTTCGACGGCCCGTCATGCGCCGACGGATTCGGCGTTCCGCAGTCTGAGGATTTCCTCTCGGCAAGCTGCCCGCAACGGGATTTCATCGGACCGTGAAGGGCTTGCCCGCATATTCGGAGAGTATTCCGTGAAACGTTTATTCAGCCGGGCGCTGGTGCGGCGGTCGGCACTTCCCGTGCTCGCCGCGCTGGCCGGCTCCCTTCTCACCCCGATCCCCGCGCTCGCCGCGGGTGATCCGCGGCCGTTCGGCGCCCGGCGGCGGCCGCCCTTCCCGACCCCGGCTCCGTCACCTACACCGACCTCGGCTCCCTCGGCACCATTCCCATCTTGGAGTTGAACCTGGGGGGAAAGGTCAACAAGAAGGGCGAGGGAGCCACGGCGATCAGTGGGCAAGCGGTCACGCTCGCCGCGGACCGGCCCCTCAAGGACATCAATGGGCGTCTCGGCGCCGACGTCACGGGGAGCCGTGCCTTGGACGTCAACGACTACGGCACGGTTGTGGGCACGTACACCGCCTACTCGAAGGGCGAGAAACACACCGGGTCCTTCATCTACTCCGACAAGGCCGGGGCCAAGCTGCTGGAGGGCAGGTCGGGGGCAACCGCCATCAACAATCTGGGGCAGGTAGCGGGCGGCTCGTGGGTCTACGATCCCTCAGACGACTCCTTCCTGGACCTTCGGGCGTACAAGGGCCAGAGCGTCAGCGTCAGAGGGATGAACAACTTCGGCGCGACCGTCGGCATCGCCGATGAGAGCCCCGTGCCCGCCGCCTTCCGCAGCCGGCCGGGCCAGCGCCTCGACATGGCCCGCGACCACCTGGAATACCCGGGTGGGTCCACCATGGCCATGGACATCAACGACAGGGGCGAGGTCGCGGGCTACGCGCGCGTGGGCGGCACGGACACCCCCGTCTACTGGGACAGCAAAGGCACGCCCTACACGATCCCGACGCGCCGCGGCGGCATCGCCTACGCAATCAACAACTCGAGTGTCGTCGGCGGAATGATGTACGGCGACGGCCCAGGCGGCTCTGTGGAATCGCTCTGGCGTGCCGCCGTCTGGTTCCCGGACGGCACCGCGATCAACCTGAACGACCTGGTGCCGGCCGAGCAGCGGAACGGTCTGACCCTGCGGCAGGTCACCGGCATCAGCGATCAAGGGGTGGTCTTCGGCAACTCCATGGCGCTCGACGGTTCCGAACGGGTCCACGCCTTCATGCTCGACCTGCACCTCGGCGAGCCCACGATCGACTCGGTCAGGCTTCTCACGCAGTTGCCCCCGTCCACGGCGTTCGTCCCGGTGCCCGACAGAGGGGTGTACGAGGGCAACAGGGTACGCGTCAACCTACAGGTCACCAACCCCACAAGTCAGCGGCTGAACAGGACGCTGCAGGTGGTCGAGGAGGGGACCGGCAAACCCCTGCCGAACGGCACGTTCCCGCTGACCCTGAAACCCAACGAGACCGTCGAGCGGACACTGGTGTGGGACACCAAGGGCTATGCCTGGCTCGACGGCAAGCCGCACTCGGATCGCTCCCTGTCGATCCGGCTCTTCTCCGGCACCGGTTACGTCGAGGGTGTGGACACGAAGGAGAGGGCACCGATAAAGATCCTGCCCATGCCTCTGGTGCTGGTCCACGGCTTCACGAGCACAGCGGACACCTGGAGCGCGTTCGGCACCTTCGCCAAGCAGCAGCACCCGGCCCAGGAGGTCTACGCGGTCGGCGACGGGCGCTGGCCGGGCACGATGAACACCGGCGACAGGCGTCACCCGGAAAAGAGGACCAAGAGCCTGCTGGAGAACGCCGACGAGGTGAACATCTACACGCAGCACATGCGTGAGGGACTGGGCGCCGACAAGTTCCGGCTGGTCGCTCATTCCATGGGCGGCAACATCTCCAAAGAGTACATCTTGAGCCGGATGCCGGACGGGGTCGACGGCAAGCCCGTGGTGGACCGCCTGCTGCAGATGGGCACCCCGAACATGGGGTCCGCGTGCGCGGACGCATTGCTCGGCAACGGGCTGTCCAAGTATTGGTGGTCGCCGGCGTTGCGGCACAACGGCACCGCCTACGTGGCCGGCCTGAACAAGTTGTTGCAACTGGCCGGGTATTCGCGCGGTGTTGTGAAGGGTGTGCCGATCTCCAACCTCGTCGGTCTGGGCCGGCGCCTGCGCTGTCCCACCAAGGACTGGATCTGGCACGGCGACGACACCGACGGAGTCGTCGAATCGACCAGTGCCTTCTGGGACCTGCTGGACACGCCGACCACCCGCAGCGAACACAGCGAGATGGTCGCCAACCAGAAGGACTACGCCGGCTACATCGCCCCGCGGCTGATGCAGGGAGGGTCCACCAGCTCGGGCATTCCGGGGGGAACGCCTCTGGCGCCGGAAGGCGCACCGCACAAGCGGCTCGCCGGTGCGGCGAACGAGTCCGGGACGACCGGGACAGCCGGCGTGAGCGCCGCCGCGGCCGAGGGCGGGGGCGGGGGCGAGGCCAGTTCGCTGTTCGCGTTCCCGTCGGCGATGGTGGAGGCGGGCAAGACGGTCAGCGTGCCGCTGGAGGTGCCGCAGGGCACCGCGTTCGGCGTGGTGACGGCGCTGCCGCCAACGGCGGGAGTGCTGCTGCGTGACCCGTCCGGCAACCCGGCCGCCTCCTCCGCCGCGGGCGGTGACGACGCCAAGGAGCCGATCCAGGCACTGGACGTCGACAAGCCGCAGGCGGGGATCTGGCGGCTGGAGTTCAGCAACACCGGGTCCGAACCGATCCAGGCCTGGGGAAGCGCGTGGATCGCGGGCACCGCGGTGAACGTGACGGCCACGGCCGAGCAGTCCTCGGAGGAGGGCCGGGTCACGGTGTCGGCCACCGTGACCGACGGCGGTGACCCGGTTTCCGGGGCGACGGTGCGGGCCACCCTCACCGGTGAGGACGGTGCCGATCACGAGCTGACCCTGACCGACGAGGGGGCCGGCGCGGCCGGTGACGGCGTGTACGGCGGCACCACCGAGGCGCTGGCCGACGGCGTCTACACCGCCGTGATCACGGCCGACACCGCCAAGGGCATGCGGGCCACGACCGCCGGTGTGGAGGTCAGGCAGGTCGACACCCGGGAGTTCCCGTTGACGCTGTCGGCGCAGTCCGGAGGGTCGGTGGCGGCCTCGCCGGCGCGGGACTCCTACCGGGCCGGGACGACGGTGAAGGTGACCGCGACCCCGGACGCGGGGCGTGTCCTCATCGGCTGGGTCATCGACGGCCAGGAGCGCGGCCCCGGCCCGCTGACGGTGACCATGGACAAGGCGCACACGGTGGAGGCGCGGTTCGGCACCTACCAGGTGACCGAGATCGGCACTCTGCCCGGCGGGGATGTGACGAAGACCGACGCGTGGTCGCTGAACGACCGCGGCCAGGTCGCGGCGACGGTGACCGGCAAGGACGGCAGGCAGCACGCGGTGCGCTGGCAGGACGGCACGTTCACCGAGCTGGGCGGCCCGCCCTGCACCGACGGCACGCTCACGTGCGAGACCGGCGCCGTGGGCATCGACGAGGCCGGGAACGCGTCCGGCTGGGCCGTGGCGACGACGCGCGGCTACAACTCCCAGCACGCGGTCACCTGGCGCAGCGACGGCTCGGTCACCGACCTGCAGCCGAACGACACCGCGGCGGCAGCCCTGGCCGAGACCCTGAACGACAACGGTCAGGCCTTCGGTGCGACGGGGTGGCACAGGTACGTGATGTGGGATCGCGGGGCCATGCTCCCGGTCCCCGAGTACGACACGGGCTTCAACTACCAGGGTGAGGCGGCGCAGGTCAACATCTCGCGCATCAACGGCAGCGGCGAGGTCGCGGGCGCCTACGCGCTCGGCCGGAACTCCCAGAACGAACCGACGGAGACCGTTCCGGCGGTGTACGCCGACGGCGTGCTCACCAAGCTGCCGATGGGCGCCGTGGAGGGCTGCGCCGGGACCGGCGGCAGAGCCAACGACCTCAACGACACCGGTCTGGTCGTCGGCACCGTGCGGTGCGGCTACACCGAGAGCACGACGACCAAGCGCGCCTACGTCTGGAAGGACGGCAAGCCGACCGACCTGGGCGCCGGTGAGGCGATCGCGGTCAACGACAACGACCTGATCGTCGGCCTCGAGCAGGAGCCGCGGCGCAACGGCATGCGGTCGCCGGTCATGTGGGTGGACGGCACCGCGTACCCGCTCAAGGATTTGCTGTCCCGGCCGTGGTGCCCGGAAGACGGCCGGAAGACGACCGTGCCGTGCATGGGCATGGCCGGCTCGTGGTCGGTGCGGGACGTGAACTCCTCGGGCCAGATGCTGGTGGCCGGGTTCGTGCGCGAGCCGGCGCCGGCGGAGGACGGTGGGTTCCACCAGGAGAATCGGATGTTCCTGCTGACGCCCACCACGGCGCAGGCGGACCTGAAGGTGGAGCAGACGGTCACCCCGGCCGAGCCGGGACCGGGCTCGACGGTGATCTGGACCACCACGGTGACCAACCGGGGTCCCGACACCGCGACCGACGTCCAGGTCGACGTGTACGTGCCCAAGGAGCTGGCCGGGGTGGCGGTGTGCGAGCCCTGGCGGGGCAGGTGCGCGCCGATCAAGGGCGGGTTCCGTACCAAGATCAACAAGCTGGAGCCGGGCTGGGACGCCGTCGTCGAGGTGTCGGCCAAGATCCCGGCGACCACGGCCGACGGGACCGCGCTCACGGCCAAGGCATGGGCGGTTCCCCTCGAGGTCCGCGATCCGAAGACGGACGACAACGGCGCCTCGGCCACGGCGACGGTGCGGCCGTTGCTGAACACTCCAGGGGTGGTCTGGCAGGACCCGGTCAAGATCGGTACGACCAGTTACCCCGTGACGGTGACGCTGACCAACCGGCTGGACGCCCCGATCCCGCTGAAGGCGATCGCGGTGGAGGGACCGTTCGCGCAGTCCAACGCCTGCCCGGTGGAACTGGCAGTGGGGGACAAGTGTGTCGTGACGGTGACCTTCAGTCCGACGGCGGAGGGTGCCGCGAGCGGGAAGCTGACCTTTAGCACCGCTGACGGCGCCGCGCCGGCGTACACCGTCACCCTGGCGGGAACCGGCGTCGCCGCGGTCAACTCCAGGCCGGTGATCAAGGTGCCGTCGGCTCCGCTGCGCGGGGTGGCCGGTACGGAGTTCACGCTGGAGGCGGAGTTCACCGACGCCGACGTGAACGACACGCACACCGCGAAGGTGACGTTCGGAGGCGCCGAACCGGAGCCGGCGACGGTGAAGCAGCAGGCCGGCGGCGGCACCGTCACGGCGACCAGGACCTTCACCGCCCCGGTGAACGGCATGGCGCTGGTCATCGTCAGCGACGGTAAGGAGACCACCATGCAGGGCATCCCGTATGTCATCGAGGCGGCGCCCGCCAACACCGCTCCGGTGGTGACGGCCGGACCGGACGCCGAGGTGACGGTGGGGGAGAAGCTGCAGCGCAGTGTGTCCTTCACCGACGCCGACTCGGCCTCCTGGTCCGCCACGGTGGACTACGGCGACGGGTCCGGGGCCCAGCCGGTCACGCCCGGTGCCGACAAGCGGATCGGTCTGGAGCATCAGTGGGGAACCGCCGGGACCTACACCGTCACGGTGAAGGTGAAGGACGACGGCGGCCTGGAGGGCACGGCGAGGTTCACCGTCACGGTCAAGACGGCCGAGACGCCGAACCAGCCCCCGAAGGTGACGCTGCGGACCGGGTTCGACACCGTCGAGGCGGGCAGCGAGTGGATCGGGATGGGGTCGTTCACCGATCCCGACTCCTCCTCTTGGAGTTACACCGCCGACTACGGCGACGGGGCGGGCCCGCAGCCGCTCACGCTGACCGCGGGGCAGCTCAAGCTCGTCCACGCCTACGACAGCGCCGGTGACTACACGGTGGTGCTGACCGTGACCGACGACAAGGGCGGCTCGGGCAGCGCGCCGCTGGTCGTGCACGTGACCGACGCCGCACCCGAGGTGGCGCTGAAGGCGCCGGTCACGGCCGTGGAGGTGGGCACCCCGGTGACGCTGACCGCCTCGTTCACCGACAGGGCCAAGGGCGACACCCACACCGCGACCTGGACGGTCGGCAAGGAGCAGCTCACCGGTGCGGTGACCGAGCACGACGGCAAGGGCACGCTGGCCATGCCGCACGTGTTCACCGAGCCGGGCCTGTATCCGGTGTCGGTCACGGTGGCCGACAACCACGGCGGCCGGACCACGGCCGACGCCGCGGGCGGCGCGAAGGCCCATGTGCTGGTGTACGCGCGAACCGCGGCGCTCACCGGGGCGGGCACCCTGGCCATCCCCGCCGGGGCCTGCACGCTGACCGCGGAATGCGCCAAGGCCGGCGAGGCGTCCGTGACCGTCACGGCCCACTATCCGCGCAAGGGCAGGACACCGGCCGGGAAGCTCCGCTACTCGGCGCCCGGCTTCACCCTGGACGACACCTCGTACACGGTGCTGTCCACGACCGGCGCCACCGCGATCCTGCGGGGAACCGGGCAGGTGAAGGGCGTGGGGAAGGTGTCCTTCGAGGTCACCGTCCTGGACGCCGGGGCCGGTGACAAGGACCGCCTCCACCTGGTCGCCCGGGACGGCAAGGGCACGCTGGTCTACGACAACCAGCCGGCCGGCGCGCCCTCGCCCATGACCGGCGTCCTGCGCGTCGCCGGCTGATCGCACCCGCCGTCGTCGAACCGGCGCCTGCCCGGGCCGTTCCCGCCAGGGATGGCCCGGGCAGGCGGCCCGTCTGCGGGCCGTGCGCCGGGTGACGGCGGTCGCGCCGCAGGACGGGGCCCTGATCGCCGTGAGGTGGGCCCGCACCCTCGGATACGGCTTCGGCTTCCGGCACGAGCCGGCGCCCGGACACCGGGCGCCGGCTCGGCGCGTCAAGGAACTCGCCGTTCCGGCGACCTCGATCACGGCACCGGCCGGGTGCCCGGAAACAGGGAGGACACGGGATGGCCAGGCGCATGCGCCTGCCCGGCGTGGGACAGCGGGAGCGCGGCGGCGAGTTGCCGCCGGCTGCGGACGCCCAGCTTGTGGTAGGCCCGGGCCAGCAGGTTGGTGACGGTACGGACCGAGACGCCGAGGTTTACGGCGATGGCGGAGTTGCTGAGGCCCGCCGCCGCCAGCTCGCACATCTCCCGTTCCCTGCTGGTGAGAGAGGAGAGGTTCGCCGAGGAGGACGAGGACGGCGGGGAGACGGGTGGGAGCCACGGGGGGCGGAGGCCGTCGCAGCGGCCGGCGAGGTCGTCGAGGCGGTCCCGCCCGGTCCGGCCTCCACCCGGCACGGCGCCGGCGGCCTCGAGGGCCAGGCCCGTGTAGCCGAGTTCGGCGAACCGCTCGGCGAGCCCGCGCAGCGCCGGGCCGTCGCCCGTGGCCAGCGCTTCGCCGTGCTCGGCGAAGAGCTCGAAGAGCGGGCTGTCGCAGGCGGCGGCCGCCTCGCGAAGGCGGGCGGCCGCCCTGGGCGAGGGACGGAGCCGCACGTGGTAGTAGGCGCACTCGACGCCGGTGGTGAGCCGCGACTCGCGCAGGTAGCGGTCGGCGAGCCGGTTGGCGAGGTCGGCGGCGTGGGCCAGGCTGCCCGAATACGCGAGCAGCCGGATCCGGCTGAACTCCAGCCTCTCCTGCAGGCTCAGACCGTCGGGGATCAGCGCGCGGAGCTGGTCGAGCTCCCGGGTCGCCTCCTGCGGGCGGCCGAGGGCGGCGAGGCACACGGCGTACTCACATCCGATGAAGACGCGCAGCGGGAAAGGGGTGTGCTCGTCGGCGAGCGCCCGTGCCTCGCGCAGGGGGGCGAGTGCCCGGCCCGGCCGGCCCTCCCACATCGCGCAGTGACCTCGCATGTGCGCGGTGATGGCGACCTCGGACGGCTCCGCACGCCCGACGGACTCCGAGTAATAGGCCTCCGTGAGGGGGAGCGCCTCCCGGAGCCTGCCCGCCAGCACGAGTGCGTTGATGTGACAGGCCGCAGCCGACCCCCGCATGGCCGGCCACCGGGAGGGCGGCTCCAGCGTCCCGCGGTCGAAGTCCTCGGCCGCCCGCGCGGGCCTGCCGCGGAAGGTGAGCCGATAGGCGCGCAGGACCATGGCGGCATCGGCGACCAGCGGGCTCCGGGGGCCGCCGACCTCGGCGGCGGGAGGCGGGGCCGGGTTGGTGATTGAGACGGTCCCGGTGAAGAGCGCCAGCCCGAGTTCGGCCACGCGGAGATCGGCCGACGACGCGGCGTCCCGGGGCCGTCGTGCCATCTCCGCCTGCGCCTCCGCGGGCCGGTTGAGCCCCCAGAACAGGTTCAGTGAGCGCAGCGCGACCGTCTCGGCGCTGTCTCCGCCGTGGTCGGCCAGCAGCCGCTCACCGTCCGCCGCCCGGCCCTGGGCGATCAGCGCCTGGCCCCTGAGAACCGCCCCGGGCGCACCGTGGACGTGCTGTGCGAGGTCCTCGGCGAGCACGGGGTCGCCAGAGGCGAGTGCGAGGCCGGCCGCGGCGACCGCCTGTGCCAGCGGTACGTCGAGGCCCGCCTCCAGCCGCCACAGCACGGTCGCCGGGTCGCCGTCGTCGGGGACGCGGTCTCGGCCGCGGCGACGATCAACTCCCGGTACCTCTGCCGGCGGCGCAGCAGGCCGATCCCGGCGAGCAGGGCCTGACGGTGGAGCGCGTGGGACATCGTGACCGCGTCCGCCTTCCCGCTCGAGGTGAAGGCGACGACCCCCCGATCCGCCAGTCTGCCGACCGTCGGCGATCCGGCCAGGTGCTCGAAGGTGGCCCGGGGGAGGGATCCCGTCAGGGCGACGTACTCGAGGGCCTCCGACTCCGGCGCGCTGAGCGTGGCGAGGTCGGCGGCGACGAGTTCGTGCAGGCGCGGATGCCTGCCGGGAGACCCGCGCCAGGACCAGACCTCGCGGACCGACGCCAGGTCTTCGGTGTCGAGGCCGATGCCGACGACGCGGCGCAGCAGCAGCGGGTTGCCGCGGGTGATCCGCCACAGCATGTCGGCGGTGAGCCCGTCGACCGGCCCGTCCAGCACCCGGGTGAGCAGATCGAGGACCTCCGTGCGGGGCAGGTTCGCCAGGCGCAGCACGCGCAGCGGACCCCTCCCGCACAGGTGGGCGAGCGACCCGTCGAGGCGCGCGCCGGAGCGAGCGGTGAGAAGCAGCGTGACGCCCGCGGTCCTCACCAGGTCGCCGACCACCGCCGCGGACGACGCGTCGAGCTGATCGGCGTCGTCGATGCCGAGCACGACCCGCCGCGCCGGGGCCGCTACGCCGCGGGCGCCCCGGCGGGCTTCGGCGACGGCGGCGGAAAGGCCGGAGAGTCCGGAGAAGGCGCCGGCGGCCGGCCGGCCGACGATGTGCAGGCCGGCGATCCCCACTCCGGGGATGTTCCTGGTGGCCTCGGTCGCCGCTCCCCGGACGATCAGGGTGTCCGCTCCGGCGCACTCGCCGAGCACGTGGTCGATGAGCCGGGTCTTCCCGACGCCGGGTTCACCGGTGACGAGCACTCCCGATCCCGAGTGCCGCGCCATCGCCACGAGAACCTCCCGCGTCACCTCCTCCCGGCCGGTCAGAGGCCATTCCAGGGCGTCCGCGGGACGTTCGACGGCATGTTCGATCATGATCTCTCCGGAGTCGGGGTGTGCTCCCTCTACCCGCCGGCCGCCTCTCATCCCCCTCCACGGGATCCTCCGCCGACCCGTCTTCTCCGACTGATTGTCTCCCGTTATTGTCCAATTTTGACACCCTCTAATGGATTATTTGCTTTTGTCCCATACATGTGGTGGAAAAAGTGCGCTTCCCGATGAACTTCAGGCGAGCGGGGGAGGTCGTGTGCGAGCGCGCGAGGACGTCGACGGACGGGCTTCCCGCCCTGCCTGGCCCTTCCTGGGGCGTACGGCGGAGATCCGGGCCGCCGTCGCCCAGCTGAGGCGGCAGGGCGAGCCCGGCGTGCTGCTCGTCGGGGAGGCCGGGGTCGGCAAGTCGCGGCTGCTCGACTCGATCGTCTCGCGCTGCCGGGACGAGGGCATGCACGTCGTCGTCACCGCCGGGGCGGAGGCGTCGCGCGGGCTGCCGTTCGCGACGATGGGGATCCTGCTGCCGGAACCGGCCGGCGACGACACGGCGAACATCTTCGCGGCTGCAGCCGGTGCGATCCGTGAAGCCGCCGGCGACCGCACCTGCGTCGTGGTCATCGACGACCTGGACCAGCTCGACGACCTGTCCGCCGCCTTGGTCCAGCATCTGGCCGCCGTCGCCGGGGCGCGCGTGCTGGCCGCCGTCAGGGCCGGCGTCACCGGCGCCCCCGCCGTCACGGCGCTGCTGCGACGGCCGTTCGTCCAGACGACGGAGGTGGAGACGCTCGACCGCCCGACGGTCGGCGCCCTGCTCACGGCGGCGCTGGACGGGCCGGTCGACGGAATGACGATCGACAGGCTGTGGCGCGTCACCCGCGGCAACCCCCTGTTCCTGCGGCATCTCGTCGAGGAGTGCCGGGCCTCGGGCACGTTGCGCCGCGTCGGGGAGGTGTGGCGGTGGATGGGGCGGATGCCGATCCAGCGCGGGCTGCGCACCATCGTCGCAGATCTCCTCGCCGGCCTCATGGAGGAGGAGGCCCGCGCCCTGTCGTACGTGGCGCACGCCGAACCGGTGCCGCTCGACCTGATCGAGGCGCTCGTCGATCCGTCCGTACTGGTGAAACTCGAACAGCGCTCGCTCATCACGGTCGAGCGCGTCCGGCGCGACCTGCTGGTGCGCATGGGTCACCCGCTCTACGCGGAGGAGGTCCGGGCCCGCTCCGGTGAGGACCACCGCCGGAGCGTCTACCGGGCTCTCTCCCACGCGGTCACGCACACCTCCTCGCCCATGGACGGGGCGCGGCTGCGCGCGGTGACCTGGCAGCTGTCCGCGGGCGACCCGGTGCCCGGCGATCAGGTGGTGCAGGCCGCCGCCGAAGCGCTCGCCCGCTGCGACGCCCCCCTGGCGGAACGGCTGGCACGCCACTCCGGCACCACCGCCGCTGTCGACGTGCTGGCGCGGGCTCTGGTGGCGCAGAACAAGGCGGACGAGGCGGAGGAACTGCTGAGGCGGCGCATGGCCGCCGGGGGACCGCCGCCGGAGCTCGCGCCGGTCGCGGCGTTGCGCGCGCTCAACCTGTTCTGGAATCTGCGGCGACCCGCCGAGGCCGAGGAGGTCGTCCGCGCGGCTCGCGCCGGCGCCCCTCTCGCCGGCGAGGCCGCCGCCGAGCTGGCCGTCGCCGAACTGGCGCTGGCCGCCTTCGGCGACGGCGCGGCCGATCTCGGCCCGGCCGGCCTGGCCTGCCTGTCCACGGGAGTGCGGGACGGCGTGATCGCGAGCGTCCGCGAGCCCCTGCAGGCCTACCTCGACATCTACCTCGGCCGGCCCTCCCTCGTGGTCGACGGCTACGCCTCGGGGCGGCTGGGTGCACCGCGGGTGTGGAGCGCGATGGGGGCCGCCACGGCGCCTGCCACGTGCAGGCCCTCGCCCTCGCCGGCTGTCTCGACGGGGCCTTCGCCACGGCCCGCACCGGCTATCGGGCGGCGATCGAACGGGAGGACTCCGCCGGCGCCTCCCTGCTCTCCTTCGAGCTGGGCATCTGCGAGGTGTGGGCGGGACGGCCGGGCCGGGCGCTGCCCCACTTCCGGGAAGCCCACGCGCTCCTCGACCATCACGTGCCCTTTCCGATCCAGGTCTACGTGTTCGCCGAGTACGCGGCCTGCCTGGCGGCCGTCGGCCGGTTCGACGAGAGCCGCCGGGTGCTGGACGACATCGCCCGCCGGCTTCCCGCCAGGTCGCACCTGCACGACCATCTGACCCTGTCGAGGATCCGCATCGACGCGCTGGCGGGTGCGGACCGGGTGAAGACCGCCGAGGCCGGCGCCTCCCTGGGGGAGCGCTACCGGTCCGGCGGATGGTTCACCAAGGCGGTCGAAGCCTTCTACCACTCCGTACGGCTGCACCCCTCGCCCTCCGTCGCGGACGCACTGCACGAGGTGGCCGGGCGCTGCGACAGCCGCCTGTTCCTGCTGTTCGACCGGCACGCCCGGGCGGCCGTCGACGGAGACGCCGACGGACTGGCCGCGGTGGCGGACGCCCTCGCGGAGTGGGGCTACAACGGCCTGGCCGGTCAGGCCGTCGCGACCGCGGCCGAGATCGCCGCTGAACGGGGCGAGCACCGCCTGACGGCCCGGCTGCGGATCCGAGGCCGCGAGCTGGCCCAGTCGTGCGAGGGCTACTGGCCGCCGTGGACGGCGACATTCGAGCAGCAGGCGGCGCTCAGCCCGCGCGAGCGGGAGATATGCGAGCTCGCAGCCGGCGGCATGACCAACGACGCCATCGCCGCACACCTGGCCCTGTCCAAGCGGACCGTCGCCAACCACCTCCAGCACGCCTACGGCAAGCTCGGCATCCGCGGCCGGAAGGATCTGCCCGCGGCCCTGGGCATGCCCCGGCCGCTGCCGCCGGTCGGGCCTGCCTGGACCACGGGCGGCCCGACACGTGACGGCGTGGGCGAGGGCGGCCGGAATCAGCCGCATGAGACCGGGCCCACGCCGGCGGGTATCTCGCCGTCGTCCCGCTGCCAGGAGTAGCCGGTCTCGGCCAGACCGAGTGCGAGAACACCGTCCGCCTGCGGCCGCCTCCCGCCGTTCACCCGCATGTCGAAAGAACGGCCGGGGCGGCCGTCGGAGGGACGTCGGCGGCGCGCGCGGCGCCCCAGCGCCGGGAGCGCCCGCACCGGTCTCGAGCCTGACATGTCTCTCGTCTTCCTGTCGCCGGATGTACAGGGTTTCGGCGTTAGAGCACCAGGCCCCGCGATCCCGGGGAGGGCGTCGCTGGGGGCCGCTCCTGCGGTGTCTGCTCGTGGGCTGATCTGCGTATGCCGACAGCATCGACGAGAAGCGCGCGCCGGTCATGAGTAACCGATGCTCATCCGTGGGCCGTGATCCAGATGAGTACCGCCTACTCATGACCGTCGTCCCGGGGTCGGTGACGCTGACGGCGACGGGCACCCCGGCAGGCGACCCCTGCCGGTCCAGGTGGTCCGCTCGGTTGATCGTTCCCCCCACGTGAGGAAGGTCCACGTGAAGAAGACCGCGGTATACGCCGCACTCGCCCTGGCCGCCACGCTCATCGGCGGTGTCTCCAACTCACCCGCCGCGACGGCCGCACCGACCCCTGCCCCCGCCCCGCAGGCGGCGGACGCGTCCGCCGCCGCCCGGGCCGACGCGCTGGACGGCTTCAAGCGCCACCTCGCCGAGGAGGTGGCGCGCCGCCTGGGCGATCGGCGGTTGCGTGACGCGCTCACCCACGAGCTGGCCGGTGACGGCGAGGCCGACCTGGCGGCGCTGCTCGGCTCCGTGCCGGGCACTCAGGACCTGGCCGCGTACGCCCGCGACGCCAACAGTCAGATCCTCAAGCTCAAGGGCATCGAGGCCGAGGGGGCGCTGCTGCAGATCCGGATCGACCCGCAGTCGGTCGAGCGCATCTCGGCGGGGGGAACCCTGGTGATGGCCACCCCCTCCGGCGACGAGAAGACCGTCCGCACCGTCGTCGCCTACGGCTCGAACGGCCACACCCAGGAGCTCGACGCCTTCAGGGCGCCGCAGCGCCCGGTGCTGATCGTCGGCCTCGACGAGCACAAGTCCGCCGAGCTGGCGCAGCAGACCATCCGGCGCTACCTGACCGAGGCGGGCATCGGCGGGACCGACCGGTCGGCCGCCGACGAACCTCAGACGAGCAACAGCCTGGCGACGCGGCCGGTGTCCACCGTCTTCCGCATCGTCAACCGCGACGACCACGAGCCGTGGTACAAGGGCGGGCCGGAAATCTACGCCTGGGTCGCTGGCGCGGGGCTCGACGGGAAGGCCCGCGTGGACCAGGTGGAGATGCCGTACATCACCAAGGAGGGCACGGTCTACTCGCCGGGGCAGTCCCTGATCGAGTGGTCCAACTTCAGCTGGACCTCCGTGGACGTGGTCTTCATGGAGCACGACGACAACTCCGACCTGTCCGGGCTGATCCGTGCCGTCGTCGACGGCGTGCTCACCGTAGCCGGCTACGAGAAGTACGTCCCGGTGGCCGACAAGATCGTCGCGGCCCTGCCCAGCGGCTGGACCAAGGACGACGACGACTGGGTCGACTCCTGCTACAACATCAACCGCCAGACCACCGACGTGCACTGCGCTGCCATTCCCAGCGGAATGAGCCTCGTCCTCGCCTTCCACTGGCTCTGACGAACGAGGCCGTCGGCGGTGACGCGGGCGCCGGCGGCAGTGCAATCGGCGGCGGCCCCGACAACCCGGGGGCCGCCGTCCATCTCGCCGGTGAAGACGACGAGAGCGCCCGGTGGCAGTTCGAATCGGGTTATGGGGGCGCCAGGAGTCCCGGCGCATCGGTCAGGGCGTCTTCGACGGCCGCGTCTGGTCGGCCCTTTCGGCGTCTCGGGGACCATGTCATCTTGTATGCGACCTCATGGCGCTTCTTTACTGCGGCCAAGATGGAAGGTCCCCGCTATCGGCGATGTCAACGTCACTTGGAGAGTCTGCGTCATGGGACGGCGGCTGCAGAGGCGGACGGGAACAGCGGTGAGCGCCGCAACCACGACCACGGCAGGCAGGAGCGGACCGGCGCCGCTCTGCAAGCGCTCGCCGCGGCCTTCGGCAGCGCTCACCGCGCCGAACGCGTTGGGACAGTGTCGCCCCCACAGCGTGTGCACAGCAATGACGGCCTCAGGGAACTCGGACAGAACCACCGAGAGTATTACGGAGAACCGTTGCTTCACCCGGGCGCGGCTCGGCCGCAGGGGAGACGTTGCTTGATCATTCCGTGAGGGATGTCATGAGTCCTTACACAGACGTTCTCGGACGTCCCAGGCGCGCTATGTCGGGGGAGCGTTCGCCGCGCGTCGGGGGTTACGCGCTGCGGCGTTCGGTCTGGACGAAACGCGCTTCCCAACGGGCGAGCAGGGCTGCGTCCTCCTGCGGGTCGCCCGCCAGTTCGGAGAGGGTGATGGCGGTCACGGCATGAACGTCGTAGTCCGGATCGCGTGGAGTCACGCTGACGGCGCCATCGGCGTGCGAGCATTTCCATAAACTATGAATATAAAAATGTTATGCTTCGAGCGTGAATCGTCAAGACATCGCTCCTGACGCGTCCGCCGCCATCGCGGCAGCCCTCTATGGCCTGGCCACCAGGGCCGCGAGACGCCTGCCCCGGGACATGAGCCTGACGTCCGCCGCCACCCTGGCCACCCTGGACCGGACCGGCCCGCGGCGCATCACCGATCTGGCCGCAGTCGAGGGCGTCACCCAGCCCGCGATGACCGCCCTGGTCCGGGTGATGGAGCAGTCCGGCCTGGTCGAGCGGCGGGGCGACGCGTCCGACAAGCGGGTCACGCTGGTGTGCCTGACCGAGGCCGGCGCCTCCTATGTCCGGACGCGGCGCCAGGCGGGCGTCCACGCGTTCGAGCGGTTGATCGGCGAGCTCACCGGCGACGAGGTCGAGGCGCTGGTGGCGGCCCTTCCGGCGCTGAAGCATCTGGCAGAGCTCGAAAGCCAGGACCGTGAAGGGCCGAAGCAGTGACCGGGCAGCCGGTCGGCTGGGGCACGGTGAAGGCGTCCCCGGTGGCGCGTTCCGAGGCGCGGCTGCTGGTCCCCGCCCTGATGTTCATCGCTTTGGTCGTGGCGGCGGTCGCCAGCCTCGGGACGCCGCTCATCACCAGCGTGGCGACCTCGTTCCACGTCTCGCTCGGCAGCGCGCAGTGGACGCTGACCGTCGCGCTGCTCAGCGGCGCCGTCGCCACGCCGGTCCTGGGCCGGCTCGGAGCCGCCCGCACCGGCGGGCCACGATCCTCGCCACGCTGGCGGTCGTCGTCGCCGGCAGCGCGCTCACCGTGCTGCCGCTGCCGTTCGCGTGGCTGCTGGCCGGCAGGGCGGCCCAGGGCGTCGGGCTCGGGCTGACGGCGCTGATGATGGGCGTGGCCCGGGACCATCTCCCCGAGGAGCGCAGCGCGGCCGTGATCGCCCTGATCTCGGTGGTCTCGATCATCGGGGCCGGCGTCGGCTATCCGCTGGCCGCACTGCTCGCCGAGCTCGGCGGGGTACGGGCCGCCTACGGCCTCGGCCTGGTCGTCACCGCCGCCGCCCTCCTGACCGCGTGGCGCTCCATGCCCGAAGCCCCCGAAGGCCGCTCCGCCCACGTGGACGTGGCAGGCGCGGTCGTCCTGGCCGCTGCGCTGCTCCTGGTGCTGTTCCTCGCCGGCGAACGGAATCTGTGGAGCCGGCACCTCGCCGTGGCGGCGGGCCTCGCCGTCGTCGCGGTGGTGCTGCTCTGCGTCTGGGCCGTCATCGAGCTGCGCAGCACGACGCCCCTGGTCGATGTGCGGGCGGTGCGGCACCCGGCGGTCGCCGGGGCGAACCTCGCCATGGTCGTCGGCGGGATCGGCATGTACCTCCTGCTCACGCTCATCACCCGGTACGCGCAGACGCCGCACGGCGCCGGCTACGGCTTCGGGCTGACGACCTTCGTCGCCGGGCTGGTCCTCATCCCGTTCTCGGTGCTGGGGTTCGTCGCCGGCAAGCTCACGCCGCGGGTCCGGACGCGGATCGCCGACCCCCTGCTCCTGGCCGGCAGCGCCGTCGTTGTCGGCGGCGGGTTCGCCCTGTTCGCGGCGGCCCGGTCGAACCTGGCCGAATTGTTCGCGGCGATGGGCGTGCTCGGCTTCGGCGTCGGCGGCTTCTCGGCCGCGATGCCCGGCGTCATCCTGGCCGTCACCCCCAAGAGCGAGACGTCGAGCGCCATGAGCTTCAACTACGTCGTCCGCAGCGTCGGGTACTCCCTGGGCAGCGCCGTCGGCGGCCTGATCCTCGCCGCGGGCACCGGCCCCGGCCACCTCTTCCCCGACGACAGCGCCTACACCACCGCGGCGCTGGTCGGCATCGGCGCCATGGCGATCACGACGCTGACAAGCCTCGCTCTCGCCCGCCGTCGCCCGTCCGAGACCAACCCGTAAGTCAGATGCACTCACCCCAACACTGGAGGTTCCATGCCCAAGGGCTACTGGGTCAGCGTCTACCGCACCATTTCAGACCCTGAGAAGCTGGCTGCCTACAACAAGCTGGCCGGTCCGGCCGTACGGGCCGGGGGCGGTCGGACCCTCGTCCGTGGTGGTCGGGTCGTGGCGCATGACGCCGGAATCGCCGAGCGCACCGTCCTGGTCGAGTTCGACAGCTTCGAGCAGGCCGTCGCGGCGTACGAGAGTGCGGCCTACCAGGAGGCGCTGGCCGCCCTCTCCGAGGGTGTCGAGCGCGACTTCCGAATCGTGGAAGGCATCGACTGACCGAGGTCCAGTCGATCTTCACTGAAGATCCACCATTTTGGTTTTCGCTGGTGCGGCTGCTGGTGTGGCGGGGTTCGTGGGTGCTCGTGCTGGTCGTGGGCGGCTGTCTTCGGTCTTGATCGTCTGTCGGCGGTCGAGTTCGAGGTTCGTCAGGACGAGCAGGGCGCGGAGCAGGTTGGTGGCGCGGGCGGGGCGGAGGCGACGCCGGTGAGCGCTGGGCGGCGGTTGGTCTGTGCCGGCGGTGATCATGCTGAGAGAACCTTGGTGGGAAGCGGTCAGGGCCACGCGTGGAGCTCCTCGCCGTGCGGGTCGTCCACCATGCTCCACTCGGCGCCGATGCGCATGGTGGCCCGGCGGGCGGTGTCGTAGCGGTCCCAGCCGGGGTGGCCGGTCGCGGCGAAGGCCACCCAGGCCGCGTGCATCCGGGCGGCCAGGTCCGACGGCGGCTCGTACGGACCGAGCAGAGCCTGTGGGCCGCGCAGCCGGGGCAGGTCGGCGACGTCGAAGACGAACGGCAGCTCCACGGCGTGGGTGGCACCCAGCTCGCCGTCCAACGCGTTCGAGCGCCATGCGAACGAGTAGCGGTAGGTGGCGGCGGCCCTCCCCGCGTGCGCGTCGCCAGCCGCCGGCTGCCCACACCGAACAGGGCGTCGCCCATGATCGCCGAGCGCAGTTCGCCGGACGACGCCTGCGGCCGGGCCCTGCGGTAGGCCTCGACGAGGCGGGCGGGCCGCGGGTGCGAGCGGGCCGCGGCGGCGTGCACGTCCGCCGCCGTCGAGGTGGACAGGTTCCCGAACGGTGCGAGGTAGAGGTTGCCCTCCTCCGTGTTCGTGCCCACCAGCAGGTCCACGCCGTCGCCGCGGCCCGCGGCGACGGCCTCGGCCGGCTGCCGGTCGAGGACGATGCTGAAAGGGCTGAGCCCGATGAGCGGGTCACTGTGGGTGTCGGTCCGCAGGTCGATGCCCGACAGTTCGGCCATGACCTCGACCAGCCGCAGGTCGGGGATGCCGGCGAAGGCGTCGGCATGCGCCTCGACCCCGAGCGCGTGGGCGGCGGCGCGGGTCACCCGGGCGGCCTGCTCGGGCGTGAAGGCGCCCAGGCCGCTGCCGCTCTGCATGATCACGCGCCGGAACAACCCTTCGGCCTCGGGCGTGGCCAGCACGGCGCCCACGATCGTGGCGCCCGCGGACTGGCCGAACAATGTGACGCGGGCCGGGTCGCCGCCGAACGCGGCGATGTTCTCCCGTACCCATCGCAGGGCGGCGATCACGTCGAGCAGGCCCCGGTTGGCGGGGGCACCGGGCAGGTCGAGGAAGCCCGCGATGCCCAGCCGGTAGTTGAGCGTCACGAGCACGACCCCGTCCCGGGCGAAGGCGGTGCCGTCGTAGAGCTCCGACCTGGTGGATCCCGCCACGAAGCCGCCGCCGTGCACGAACACCATCACGGGCAGCCGCTCTCCAGCGACCCCCGGCGTCCACACGTTGACGGTCAGGAAGTCCTCGCCGGGGATCCAGCCCGGCCCGAAGTACGGGGTCATGTCCACGCTGCCGAGCCGGCGTTCGGCCTGCGGCGCGGTGGGCCCGGGCTCCGTCGCGTCCCGTACACCGTCCCAGGGGGCGTGCGGTCGTGGAGCGGCGAATCGGGCGGCGCCGGTCGGCGGTGCGGCGTACGGGATGTTCAGGAACACGGTCGTCCCGTCGCGCCGCAGCCCGCGCACGACGCCCTGCGCGGTGAGGACGGTGTCCGCCGCGTGGTGGTTCATCGGGCCTCCTTCGAGGTCGCGGAGTAGGGGGCGAACGGAGCCCAGCCTTTGATGACGAACCCGTTCCCTTCGCGGACCACCTCGGCGGCTCCCTGCCCGCCCAGGTGCGCGGGGACGACCAGGGCGCCCAGGTCGGCGGCCCAGTGGAGGATCCTGCGGCGGGTGGCGCGGGCCGCGGCCGGGTCCTCGCAGAAGCAACTGTTGGCGTCCGGCTCCACGAACTGCACGGGGTTGTGCACCAGGTCGCCGACGAACACGGCGCGGTCCGTGCCCGATTCGAGGGTGATGACCGAGGACCCTGGCGTGTGCCCCGGCGCGAGGTCCAGGCGCAGGTTGGAGTCGATCGTGTACGAGTCCTCCCACAGGTGTGTCAGCCCCGCCTCGTGGACGGGGGCCACACTGTCCTCGAACACGTTCTGGTTGCCCCGCCCGAGCAGCGGCTTGTGCTCGTTCGCCGGATTCCAGAAGTCGAAGTCGGCCTTGGAGATGAGGTACGTGGCGTTGGGAAAGGTCGGCACCCAGGTACGGCCGTCCAGGTAGGTGTTCCAGCCGACGTGGTCCACGTGGAGGTGGGTGTTCACCACGATGTCCACGTCCTCGGGCCGTACGCCGGCCTCGGCCAGGTTGTCCAGGAAATCGGTGTCGAGGCGACTCCAGACCGGCGAGTACGGCCGCTCCTTGTGGTTCCCGACCCCGGTGTCGATGAGGATGTTCCTGCCCTCGCTGCGCAGCAGCCAGGTCTGAATCGCGGAGTTGACGATCCGCGTCTCGGGATCCACGAACTGCGGCTCCAACCAGGAGGAGTGCTCCTCCCAGGTGCGTGGCGAGCTTTCCGGGAAGAACGTCTCGGGCGTCATGTCGACGGGCCCGTAATATTCCCAGACCCGTGTGATCGTGACGTCGCCCAAAGTGATCTGATCGGCAGGCATGAGCGTTCCTTGATCGGACGAGCGGTGATCGGTGCGACGAGATCCGCCGCCCGTTCATCGTGGGCCACCGCCGGGGGCCGGCGGTATGCGTCAGGTGACTGCATCCGTTGCGGGGGCACGCACTTGCTACCGTGACAGCGAGGGGACGAGGACCCGCCGTGACGCCGCGGTCCTGTCCGGTGAGACTTCTGGAGGGCCTGTGGACGGGCGGGCGCCGGGTTGCCGCGCCACAGCGGAACGTGACGCGGTCGTCGGACGGGACGCCGAGGTCGAGCGGCTCTCCGCTCTGGTGACGGACGCGTCCGACGGCGGCCGGGTCCTGCTCCTGTCCGGAGCCGCGGGGATGGGCAAGAGCACGTTGCTGGAGTACACGGCCCGCCGCGCCGAGGAGGCGGGCGCCGGGTGCTGCGGGCGAGTGGTCGCGAGTCCGAGAGGGATCTGGCCTTCGCGGGCCTGCACCAGCTTCTCCGGCCGGTGCTGGACGAGGCGGACCACCTGCCGGACCGGCAGCGCCGGGCGCTGCTCGGCGCCTTCGGGTTCGTGCCCGACGCCCCTGATCCGCTGCTGACGGGGGTCGCCGTGCTGACTCTGCTGTCCCAGGTGGCCGAACGGGCGCCGCTCGTGCTCGTGCTCGACGACGCCCAGTGGATCGACTCCGCCTCCGCCGACGCCCTCGCCTTCGCCGCCCACCGACTGGACGACGACCCCGTCACCCTGCTGGCCGCCGTACGCGACGACGACCCGGTCGCGCCGCCGGTCGGCGCACGCGACGACGGGCCGGGGTTCGGCCGGGGATTGCCGACGCTTGTGCTGCCCCCGCTCGACCCCACGGCG
The DNA here is from genome assembly GCF_002027145.1 of Microbispora sp. GKU 823. Lineage (NCBI taxonomy): Bacteria > Bacillati > Actinomycetota > Actinomycetes > Streptosporangiales > Streptosporangiaceae > Microbispora > Microbispora sp. GKU 823. Next base: position 32,667 of record NZ_MWJN01000053.1, read on the forward strand.
TCCCGGCGGCTGCTCGACCTGCGCGCGCCCGATCTGACGGGCAGGATGAGGGAACGCGTGCTCGAGCAGGCCGCGGGGAACCCTTTGGCCCTTCTCGAACTGGCCGACCACGCTTCGCTTGATCCCGACGACCACGGCCCGCTGCCGGTCGGCCGGCGGCTGGCGGCCGTCTACGCCGCTCGTCTGGCGGAGCTGCCGGAAGCCGGGCGACGGGCCCTGTTGCTTCTGGCCGCCGCCGACGTGGAGGATCCCCCGGACGCCGTGCTGGCGCTGCTGCCCGACGCCGACGACAAAGCCTGGCCCGCCGTCGAAGACTCGGGGCTGATCCACCGGGCAGGCCGGCACGTACGGTTCCGCCACCCACTGGTCCGTTCCGCGGTCTACCACGCCGCCCCGTTCGACGCCCGCATGGAGGCTCACCGCGCGCTGGCCGACGCCCTGCGAGACGAGCCGGACCGGCGTGCGTGGCATCTCGCCGCCGCCACGCTCCACCCCGATGCGGAGGTGTCCGCCGCCCTGGAGCAGACGGCCGACAGGGCTCGCAGACGAGGCGGCTACGCGGCGGCGGCCAGGGCGCTGGCCCGCGCGGCGGAGCTGCGTCCCGGGCGCGACGACAGCGCCCGGCTGCTGGCGGACGCGGCCGGCCTGGCCGTCTTCACCGGAGACCTGCCCTGGGTGGAGGAACTGGCCGGCCGGGCCCGCGCACGCACCGACGACCCCGCCGTGCTCGCCGCCGCCTCACTGCACGTCGGGCGGCTGTCCGCGCTGACCGGGCAGCACGCCGCCGTCTTCGGCGGCATGGCCGCGATCGCCGACGACCTGGCGGCCGAGCGACCTGCCATCGCGCTCGACGCGCTCGCGGCCGCCGCGGTGCTGCGCTTCTACTCGGGTGAGGAGTTCCAGCGGCGGGAGATCGACCGGCTCCTCCCACGCCTGCCCGCCGGGCCGCTGCGGGAGTGGGCGCGGATCGTGTCGGATCCGCTGGGCGGGCGCGAGCTGGCGCCTCGCCTGCCGGACATGATCGCCGCGGCCGGGGGGCGCTCCACAGCGGGTGATCGCGAAGGGGGTGGCGACGGCGCCGGTGCGGGTGGTCGTCCCGCGGAGTTGACCGCGCTGGCCGTCGCGGCCTGGGTGCTGGATGAGACCCCGCTGGCGATCCGGACGTTCGACGAGGCCGTCGAGTCGTGGCGCACCGACGGGCCGCTCCCCGACGGGCTCGGCGGCGTCGTCGCGCTGGCCTACTTCGAGTACGGCCGCTGGGATCGGGCGCGTGCGGTCTGCGCGGGCCTCGGCGCGCTGCCGGCGGCGGCCAGACTCAACCACGCCGTCGCGTGCGCGCACGCCATCGAGGCCATGGTCGTGGCCTGCCAGGGCGATGCGGCGGGCGCCCGCGCTCTCGCCGATGAGGCGCTGCGTCTGGTGGATCCGCTGGAGAGCCGATCGGTCGCCGTGTACGCGCGCCGCGCCCTGGCCGCCGCCGCCATGGCGGAAGGCGACTACGAGGCCGCGTATGAGAACGCGCGGGTGGTCTTCGACGCCGACGGCGCCCCCGTCCACTACCACGCCTCCTACCCGGCCCTGCCGGAGCTGGCGGAGTCTGCCGCGCGTGTCGGTCGTGAGGCCGAGGCGATCGAGATCGTCGAGCGTTCGGCCTGTACTCTCGCCCGCGGCGGCTCGTCCCGCCTGCGGAGCCTGGTGCGTCACAGCCGTGCGCTGCTCGCCGAACCCGAGCACGCCGAGCCCGAGTTCCTGGCGGCACTGGCCGATCCCGCGCTGGAGCGCTGGCCGTTTGAGCGTGCGCAGGCGGTGCTGAAGTACGGGGAATGGCTGCGCCGCCGTCGCCGGATCGCCGAGGCGCGGCCGTTCCTCACCGCGGCGTACGACACATTTCGCCGGCTGGGGGCGCGGCCGTGGAGCGAACGCGCGCAGGCGGAACTGCGGGCGGCCGGTCTGGATGTCGACGCGACCGACCCCCGAGCCTTCGCCGGCCTTTCCCCGCAACAGCAGCAGATCGTCCGGCTCGCCGCCCGCGGGCTGACCAACCGCGAGATCGGGGAACGGCTCTTCCTGTCGCCGCGTACTGTCGGCTCCCACCTCTACCGCACCTTCCCCAAGCTGGGCGTCACCGCCCGCTCCCAGCTTCGCGACGTGGTGGAGGCGGCGTTGGGGTCGGCCGTCTAGGTCACGACGCAGTGGGCGGCGCCGTCGTCGAGTGCCTGCGCCAGTTCGGCCGTCGCCTCGTCCAGGCGGTTCACGTGATAGCTCTCGCGGGACGTACGATCGGCGGCCCACCGGCGGTCGGCGGCCAGCCGGGCCAGCGTGCCGCGGCCGTCGTGGCAGGGGATGGCGGGCCACCCACCGGCCTCCATCAGGCGGATCGCCCGGTCCAGGTTGGCGCGGACGTGCTCGGCGGCACGGATCTCGTGCCCTGTCTCGTCCGCCTGAGCCGCTGCGGTCACGGCGGCGAGGCTGCGGACGTGGTAGGCGCACGACTCCAGCAGGGCGAGCAGGTGGCGCGCGTGGGCCCGGCGGGCGCGACGCGGGTTCAGCGGGTGGGTCAGCGGGCGAAGGGCACCGCGCAGCTCTTCCAGAGCCCGATCCAGCTCACGGGTGTCGAGAGACCTGCCTCCTTCCGGCACACGCGTACGCCGGAGGGCACGCAGCACCTCGAGCAGGCGCTCGCCGCCTGCCCGGCGCACGGTCGTGGGCAGCACGAGCGCCCCCGCCAGCACCCCGCACAGCGCACCGAGCGCGGTCTCCCAGATGCGCAGCGCGAGCAGCTCGGCCGAGAACGTGCCGAGCAGGACGAAAGCCATGGCGATCAGGCAGGTGATGAAGAAGGTCACCGCCCAGTACGCGTTCGGCGGGGTGCGGAAGACCCCGAAGACGCACAACAGCGACACGCCCAGGGCCGACGGCACGTCACCCCCGGCCACGGCGGCGATCGCCAGCCCGCACGCCACGCCCAGCACGGTGCCCAGCACGCGCTGGAAGCCTTGGATCAGGACCTCCCCGAGGCTCTCTGTGCCGACGAAGACGACCCACGCGGTGAGCACGGCCCAGTACCAGCGTTCGGACGACGACAGCTCGCCGCTCACGACGGCGACGGCCGCCGCCGCGGCGGCTTGCACGGCCTGCCGCGGCGCGACGCGCCTCAGCCGGCGGGCCGCGCCGGCCGTACGAGGGCCGCGGTCCGCCGGGGCGCCGGCGACCGATCGCAGCCCGTCGACGGCACGCATCAGCTCGCCGATGGCGTGGTGGACGTCCCGGGGCACGGCGGGGGCTCGGTCGCACGTAGTTCCCTCGAAAGCCGGACCGGAGCGGACGGCCAGCACCGCCAGCCGCTGCGCGGCCGTTTCGGCCCGCACGATTCCCTGCAGCACCCGGTCGGCGGCGCGTCCCCGGTCGAGGAGATCGGCGATCATCAGCGCGCTCCGGTGCAGCCGGGCGACCCGGCGTTCCAGTGACCGCGTCAGGCGGGTGTCGTCCCCTCCCGCCCGGACCACCTCGATCGCGCCGAGCACGACCTGCTCCAGATGGAAATCGAAGGCACGCCGCAGCCGCCGCAGCGTCCTGGCGGGGGTCGTCCGCAGCAGGCCGAACCCCACCAGCGCGTCGGCGGCGAAGCCGACGCCCACCGCGGCGGACACGCCGGGCAACTGGCTCAGCCGCGCCCCGAGGAACTGGGTCAGGAAGTACGCCATGAAGGCGAAGATCCCGAGCGCCTGCTCCCGTGGCCCGTACCGGCGGACGTACACCGCGCAGAAGACCAACAGGACGAAGACGGCCTCGGCCGCCCCGGGGAAGGACGCGAGCGCGCAACCCGCGAGCAAGACGGCGGACACCAGTGGGACGGCGGCGACGACGACGAGTACCTGATCACGCGGAGGGCTGTCGCCGGTGGCCAGCGCGACGGTGAAGGGGGCGAAGCAGCCCGCGACGAGGAACGCGGCAGGAAGGTCCGTCAAGGACAACACGGCCAGGGTGAGGGCGATGCCCGCGACGGCTCTGAGTGCGGTGGTCGTGCGCACGAGCCCCGGATCGCCTGCGGCGAGGCGATCCCACGCGCGTGCCGCGCGCTGCAGCGAAGTGCCCATCGCTTTCCTTGCGGTCGTACGGATTCCTCGGCCATCATGCGGACGCGCAGCCCGGCAGGGGTATCGGCCGGATGACTGCACTTCGACGGACGCGGGCGCACCGCCCGTCCGCGAGGGCCGAGGCGTCAGCCGCACGCACCTGCGGCCGATCGGCACCCCGTCCGTGCTGTCGGAGGCCGGGTGACCGGCAGTACGGGCGTGTACCTGCCGGCCGAGATCTGCGACCAGGGCCTGGCCGACAAGCTTGGCATCCTCCTGCCCTACCTGCGGCGCCTGCACGCCCACCAGCCCGCCCTCAAGGTGTCCCGTTTTTCGGCTGACTGGGGGTTGTCTCCCATCTCCGACGGGTGCCAAGGCGGTTCTCCGCCCGGTGATCGCGCTCCTAGCGTTGCCACCGCACGGATTGCAGGTGCGAGCAGGAGGTGGTCGATCGTGAGCAGGGTGACCCGCCGCGGATTCATGGGCGGGGCGGCGGCACTCGGCGGAACGGCGGTGCTGGGTTCCGGCACGCCGTCAAGGGCGGAGGCGCTGGAGCCGGGGCCGGTCCGGATAGATCCCGGTGACCCCCGCTAGGAGGATCTCGCCGTAGGGTCTGTCCAAATCAACGGGTCTGGCCCGATGTTCTTACAGTCCCGCGCCGCCGTCAGAGCGGTTCAATTGGGTGCGCTCCAGGTGGGTGCATCCGTAATCGGTTGCGCTTGTCGGGACTGCCGGCACTCCAGCCTCGGTCACAGGACTCATAGCTGAGCAGCGAGTCGGGTAAGGGTGTCGGCGGCGGATTCGGCCTTCGCTTGCCGGTAACCGGTTCCGGCCCACAGGTGAATCAGGCGTGTGTCGCCGGCCGCGGTGGCTGCCTTGCGGAGTGGGCTTGTGAGGTGGTGCAGGGCGGGGTAACCCTCCGGGGCGATGGGGTCGTAATGATCGATGAAGTAGTTGCGCAGGGCTCGCGCGGGCCGTCCGGTGAAGGCGCGGGTGACGGTCGTAGTGGTGAAGGCCGGATCGGCCAGGGCCGCCTTGTGCGGTGCAGACGCTCCGCTCTCGTGCGTGCACAGCAGGACGGTGCCGACCATGACGGCTTCCGCGCCTGCGGCCAGCGCGGCCGCCACATCGGCGGCGGTGGTGATTCCACCGGTGGCGATGACGGGCAGGGCGACGGCGCGACGTACTCCAGCGATCAGGTCGGTCAGCGGGATTGGCGCGGGCACCCGCGCCGGGGTGAGCGTGGCCGAGTGCCCACCCGCGGTCGGCGCCTGCACGATCAGCGCGTCGACGCCGGATTCAGCCGCCCGGCACGCTTCATCGGCTGAGGTGACGCTCTGCAGGACGGTGCTCCCGGCCCTGCGGAAAGCACTGACGACCGCGCGATCCGGGATGCCGAAGGTGAAAGACACCCAGGGGACGGGAGCGGAGGTCAGCACGTCGATCTTGTCCGCCCAGTGGTCGTCGTCCTCAATCGGTTCCTCGGGCAGCTTGAGGCCATAGCGGTCGGCCTCCGCCTGGACCGCCCGCGCGTAGCGCCGGTACGCCTCCTCGGAGACCGGGACCGGGTTGGGAACGAACAGGTTGACACCGAATGCGACGCCTTCCGCGCGCGTGGTGTGGATCTGCCCGGCGAGTGCCTGTGCGGTCTTGTACCCACCGGCGAGAAAGCCCAGGCCGCCCGCTCGGGCGGCTGCGGTGACCAGCGCGGGCGTGCTCGGTCCACCGGCCATCGGCGCTGCGATGACGGGAAGGTCTACTCCAAGGCCGGCCAGCAGTCTGCTCACGACAACTCCTTTGAAGGTACGGGCGTCAGGCCGCCGAGGTCACGGGGCCGAGGTGGTGCGGGAAGCGGACGCATACGGCGGCGGCCGCGACCGCGGCCACGCCGACCATCGCGCTGCCCAGCAGGAGCGCCTCGTGGTAGCCATGCCCCAGCAGCGGGGCGGCGAGCAGCGGGCCAAGGATCTGACCTGCGCTGTATCCGGCGGTCAACACGGCGACGGCGCGGGGCACTTGCAGGTGGCTTCCGATCGACAGTGCGATGGTGCTGACGCCCATGAAGGTGGCGCCGAACAGCACGGCGGAGACAAGCGCGGGCGTGGCGCCGCCGAGCAGCGCCGGCAGGGCGATGCCGACGGCCTGGATGATCAGCGAGGTGAGCAGGAGGGCGGGCCTGGACCAGCGGTGTGCCAGCCGGGTCCACAGGGTGCACGAGGGAAGGGCTGCGAGGCCGACCACTATCCAGGCTCCTCCGCCAAGCCAGCCCTTGGCGCCCTGCTGGATCGCGACGACCAGGAAGGTACCGGCGATGATGTAGCCGATGCCCTCGAAGGTGTAGCTGGCGAGCAGTGCGAGGAACCAGCGGTGGGTGCGGGGCCGTTCGGCTTGCTCCGCTGCCGTGGAAGTCCTCGGCTGGGGCTGTGGGGCCAGGGGCCAGGCGACCGCGGCGAGCAGGGCCGCGAGGGCGGCACACGTCCACCAGGCCGCCTGCCAGGTGGAGGCGGCCTGCACGGCGACGACCAGCAGGCCGGACAGGGCGATTCCGGCACCGACCCCGCCAAAGGCCCAGCCGACCAAATGGTGGGCGTGTGCGTGCAGCCGGGAGAGCATGGCGCTGACAGCGATCATGAAGATCAACGCGCTGGCGGCTCCGGCCACGAGGCGCAGTAGGAACCAGACGGTGCCGTCTTGGGTGACCGGCATGAGCGCCAGCGTCACCACCAGCACGACAAGGGAATAGCGCAGAGCCACGGCCGACCGTACGACGGCGGGTACGGCGATGCCGACCAGGGCACCCGCGAGGTAGCCGATGAAGTTCGCCGTGGCCAGGCTCGCCCCAAGTCGAGAGGAGAGCCCGGCCTGGGTGTGCATGAGGGGAAGGATGGGGGTGTAGACGAACCTACCGATCCCCATTCCCGCCGCGAGCGCTGCTGCCACCTGGGCGACGATCGCCCAAGGGGACGGCGTTCGGCGGGGCAGGGCTGATGACTGCACGGTCTTGGGCACCTTCCTCGTGACTCAGTGGCCGGCTCTCACGCTAGGCAGCGCGTTCATGCCCTGTGAAATGCCGGTTAAGGTGCTGCTATGCATGGCAGGCATGAATGCGGCGAAGGGGCGCGAGGAGCATGGACGTCGAACTGCGTCACCTGCGGGCCTTCGCGTCCGTGGCCCGCCATCGCTCGTTCTCCCGCGCCGCCGAGGAACTGCTGATCACGCAGCCGGCGCTGAGCCGTACGATCGCGCAACTGGAGGACAATCTGAGTGTCCGTCTGCTCGACCGGTCCTCACGGCACGTTGAACTGACCGACACCGGAGCCGAGTTCCTCGTCCACGCCGAGCGGGTCCTCGCGACCCTCGACCAGGCCCTCGCCGCCGTACGCCACCGCGTCACCCTCCGGCTCGGCTTCAGCTGGCTGCTGCCCCATCCCTGGACGCAGCAAACCGTCAGCCGCTTCGAGGAGAGCACGGGGGCGTCGGTCTCGCTGATCCGGACCGACGATCCTCTCCAGGCGCTGCGTCAGCGTATGGTCGACATCGTGCTGGTCCGCGGTGACTTCGACGCGCCAAGAGGGGCACGCACCGTGCACCTGTACGACGAGGCGCGTATCGCCGTGTGCTCCGAGAGCTGTGATCTGGCCCGCCTCGGCCATCTGGACTGGACGGACGTCCAGTATTGGCCGCTGGTCGTCAACACGGTCAGCGGCACCACCGGCCCATGGTCATGGCCGGAGGACCAGCGCCCAGCCCAGATCATCGAAACGGCCAACTACGACGAGTGGCTGGAGACGGTGGCCGCCAACCGGGGCATCGGCATCGTGCCCGAGGCCGCGCAGCGCCGCACCCAGCACCCCGCCCTTCGATTCATACGCCTGACCAATGCACCACCGAGCCCGGTCAGCCTCGTCCATCTGCCCGACACCCAACGCACGCTGATCCGCCGGTTCCTGGACGGCGCCGTATTAGCGGCAGCGGAGTGACGGACCCCGCGGCGCAGTGAGCAGCATCCATGCGTGCCATGCATGGATGCGTCGCCCCAGGCATTTCACGCAGGACTGAGCGGTCACTAGCGTAGATGTGCGACCGAACGGAACCGGACCATCCGGCGAGGACAAGATGAGCACGACAGGGCTGGCCCCACAGGAATGCGCGATCACCGTCCTGGGCGGCCCGACGACCGTAATCGACATCGGCGGCCTGCGCATCGTCAGTGATCCGACCTTCGACGCGGCCGGCCCGCACGGCTACCTCACCAAGACCGCCGGACCTGCCGTCGACGAGGACGCGGTAGGGCCGGTGGACCTGGTTCTGGTCAGCCACGAAGCGCATCCGGACAACCTGGACGAGCGTGGCCGTGCGTTCGCCTATGCCGCCCCGCTGGTGCTCACCGGGCCCCTGAGCGCTGAACGGCTCGGCCGCCCGGTCATCGGTCTTTCCCCATGGACCAGCTACACCCTGCCTCGCAGGGACGGCGGGGGCGACCTGACCGTGCTTGCGGTTCCGGCGGTCCACGGCCCCGAGGACGGCGAGCGCGACGCCGATGGCAACATCAACTGCGAGGTCACCGGATTCGTGCTGTCCGCGCAAGGACTTCCCACCGTGTATCTGAGCGGCGACAACGCCTCGATCCGCGCGGTCGCGGAGATCTCCCGCCGGATACCGGACATCGACGCGGCCGTCCTGCACGCGGGTGCGGCACGCGTACCGGCGAAGTTCGACGGCCGGCCGCTGTCCCTGGACGGCCGCGGAGCCGCCGCCGCGGCAGCCGTCCTCGGCGCGGACACCGTGGTCCCAGCCCACTACGACGGCTGGGCCCACTTCTCCGAGGGGCTGTCGGAGATCGAGCTCGCATTCCACGAGGCCGGCCTGTCCTCTGTGCTGCGGGTGGCGGCCCATGGGACGTGGGTGCAGCTGCCCCGCTGATCCGACCGCCCCGGCAGGCCCGTCTGCAACAGACAAGCAAGGAGCGACACGCATGCCATTGGTACGGATCGATCTCATCCGCGGACGTCGTCCCGACGAGCTGAGGGCGATCGCCGACGCGACACACCGGGCGCTCGTGGACGTGCTGGACATCCCCGAGCGGGACAGGTTCCAGATCATCACCGAGCACGACACTGGATCGCGCGGCGCTGACCGCGCTGGCCACAAGCGCCGCCCGGCCACCAAGCTGGGGTGGGCGGCGCAGTGGGGCACGGTGCGGATGCTCGGGGTGTTCCTGACCGAGGACCCGCTGGCAGTCCCACCCGGCGCGGTGGCCTTCGTTGCGGAGCAGTTGGACCTGGATCCGGCCTGTCTGGCCGATTGTGGACAGCGGCCCAAGACCGCCTACGAGCACGCCTGGCAGATCCGCGAGCTGCGGCGTCGTGCGGGCGCAGGGTCCCGAGCTTGCGCTCGGGGTCGCTGATCTGGGCGTCGTGCAGGCGGCCGATCTCGCCGACGATGGTGTTGATCGAGCGTGGGGACAGCCGCCCGTCGGGGCGGCGGGCGGCGACGGACGCGGCAGACAGGAACAGCGCGGTCGGCTCATGGCTGGCGGCGGCGTCGCCGGGCCGCTCGCCTTCCAGGTAGTCGGCCAGGGCCTGGCGGGTGTCGCGGCCGAGGAACACCGTGCGGGTGGTGCGGCCTTTGCCGCGCACGCCGGTCAGGCGGGCTTTCTTGGCCTGGCGCAGCCGGTCGGGGTCGGCCGGCTCCAGTTGGTCCAGGTCCAGGCCGACCAGCTCGGCGCGGCGTAGCTCGGTGCCGAATAGCAGGTAGACGATGGCGCGGTCGCGGGCGGGGCGGGCGTGGGTGTGCAGGCGCGGGCTGCTGCCGCGATGGCGGCAGCCCTTGAGCTCGCGGAAGACCTCGATCCGGTCGACCACATTCTTCGTACGCCTCAAGGATCTCCATGATCTCCCTGCTGTTCTTCACCCGCCCGGGCCTCGCCGAGCGGGATGCGTCCAACGCGAGCGGGGAGATATCTGGCCGTACGTGGGGAATCCCGTGGCCGCGCCCGGCCTCTGGAGCACGTCCTCGCCTGGTCCCGCCTCCGACGCCTCTATCAAGCCCGCGCCCGGCACGCCCACTATCAGCAGAGACACCTCAGAAACAACGAACTACTGTTGTAGTACTAAGCCTCTGCGATGCATATCTCCCACCAAAGTTTGTCCCACGTCATGACATGCATCTTGGACGTTCCGTCTTCGTGCAGGTATGCGTGAGAACAGGCGAACATGGTGGGGGGATGCTCATGTGGGCTTGGTGGCGATATTGCTCGATCCAAGCGCGCTTCACACTCCTTGCCGGGGTGCTGTCCCTGCTCGTCTTCACCGTGATCGCGGTAGGTCTCGACCTGATGATCCGCACCAGGATCCGAGACCACATCTTCCGCCTGACGCAGCGCGTGGCGATCGACTGGATCGCGTCGATGAAGCCCGGCCGTCCTCCGGCTGCGGTACCGACTACTCAGGTCAACCTCCTGCAACTCATCGACTCGCGTGGCCGGGTGGTGGCGGCCAGCCCGGCCCTCGCGGGCAAGCCGCCGCTCAGCGCTGTCCGGCCGCCCTACGACGACCGCATCCTGCACCTCACCGAGTGCTCCCACGGCAGCTGCGTTATGCTCACCGCCAACCGCGTCTCACCCCAGGAGGCCCGCTTCGTGTGGGGGGGCGAGTCTCACATCGTCTACGCCGGAATGATCGAGCCGCCCGCCCTGGCCTCGCACATCTTGGAGGTCGGCACGCTGACTGCGGCCCTGCTGACCAGCATCTTCACCACCTGGATAGTCTGGTCGCTGGTCGGCCGGACACTGCGCCCCGTGGAAGCGATCCGCGCGAGAACGGCGGAGATCAGCGTCAGTGACCTGAGCTTGCGGGTGCCGGAACCGGCCTGCGATGACGAGATCGGGCGGCTGGCGCGCACTGTCAACAAGACTCTGTCCCGGCTGGAAGAGGCAGTGGAGCAGCAACGCCACTTCGCCTCCATCGTCTCTCATGAACTCAAGACCCCGGTGACCGGTCTACAGACCCAGCTTGAAGAGGCGGTGCTGTACCCAGACCACGTCGATCAGGGCGAGGTGATCCAAGCGGGGCTGGCGACGACGGAACGGCTACGAGCACTGATCGACAACATTCTGATCTTCGCCCGGATCCGCACGGCCGCTCCCGACCCCCCCGAGCCGGTCGACCTCGGCGCGCTGGTACAGGAGGAGTTGATCACCACGACGCGACCCGTGCCGGTGCATACCCAGGTAAAGAGCGACGTGAAGGTCCTCGGCAACCCTGTCCAACTCACCGAAGTGCTCAACAACCTGGTCGTCAACGCCCAACGGCATGCCGCAACCCGCGTCGAGGTCAGCGCCGAGCGCAAGGATGGCCAGGCGGTCGTCACGGTGAGCGATGACGGAGACGGCATCGCCCCCGAGGACCGCGAACGGGTCTTCCAGCCCTTCACACGACTGGACGGTGGGCAGCGCAAGGACCCCACCGGGTCCGGGCTCGGACTCGCCATCTCCCGCGCGATCGTGACCGCCCACCATGGGACACTGGAGATCGAGGACAGCCCGCGAGGCGCACGCTTCGTCCTCCGACTGCCGCTGCTCCCGCCCGGCACCACAGACCGTCAGGCGTGACCGCGCCACTCAGTGCAGGCCGATCCCCAGGTGCGGGAGCAGAGCCGCACCCGCCGACGGTGACGCCGACCCAGATCAGCCACATTCGCGTCGCGACACGGCGCCTCCTCGTATCGGAAAGTTCACGAAAAGTCTTGCCCGTAGGGCTGGTCCATGCGGCGCTGTGGTAGCCATCAGGCATTACCGCCAGGGCTGCTGACCTGCGCGACTCCGAAGGCAGGCGTGCCCGCCGTCTAGTACGGGCGAAGTCGTTGGCCACGGGCTTCGCGGCGCGGGCCGGGTCGTTGGTGGGCGTGAGAACGACCGGTGCCGGCAGTGTGAACGCAGCCATCATGCCGCTGTGCCCGGGGCGGCCGTCCGTCCTTCGTCAGCCGGCCGGTGTCGGCCCAGGTCCTCGGCCATGAGCGTCAGTGCGGACTGGATTGCCAGGTGCTCCGTGGCGTTCAGAAACCGACCGGCCGAAACGAAGACAGCGTTGACACCGCCGTGGCGGAGCCCCCAGAGGGGGCACGGAGACGGACGGCCAGCCATATATGAAGGCAACCTTTGTAGGTAACCTTCGTATATGTTAGCTTGAGTACATGACCGAAACGACTGACCTGGCCCAATCGCTGCGAGAGGTGTTCGGCCGAGCCCAGCGCACGCTGCGCGAGCAAGGCGGCCGGATGGGGCTGAGCGCCAGCCAGTCCGAAGCGCTGGGATACGTCTTGCGCGAAGGTCCGCTGACGATCACCACGCTCGCCAAGCGGCAGCGCGTCCGCTCCCAGTCCATGGGGGCGACGGTCGGCGTCCTTCTCGAACGGGGGCTGGTCACCGTCACGCCGGACCCCAACGATGGCCGCCAGAAGGTCGTGGCCGTCACGGACGAGGCCAGGGCCCTCATTGCCGAGGGCCGCAGTGCGCGTACCGACTGGCTCACGAAGCAGCTTCAGGGTCTCTCGCCGGCCGAGCAGCAGACCCTCGCCGAGGCACACAAGATCCTCGATCGCCTGTTCCCCTAAGGAGTTTCTCCATGCCCATCACCGCCCTTGATGCCACCACCGCCCTGGTCGTCATCGACCTGCAGGCCGGGAGCGTCGGCGTCGATATGGCGCCCCACGCCGTTGCCGATGTCGTCGCCCGCGCCGCCCGGCTCGCCGACGCCTTCCGCCGCCACGGCCTGCCGGTGGTCCTGGTCAACGTCGCGGCTGCCCCCGGCGTGCGCAGCGACCACAACCCGGAGGGCACGCCGTTCGTGATGCCCGAGCACGCGTTGCCGGTAGTGCCCGAGCTGGGCGAGGCCAGCAAGCGGATCACCAAGCGCACCCCGGGCGCCTTCACGGGCACCGACCTTGAGGACTACCTGCGCAGCCAGGGCGTCACGCAGGTGGTCGTCACCGGTGTCGCGACCGGCGACGGTGTCGCCGCCACCGTCCAGCAGGCATTCGAACTCGGCTTCCACGTGACCACCCCGATCGACGCGATGAGCGACCCCGACCTCGGTCGGCACGAGTTCTCGGTGACCCATCACTTCCCGCAGCGTGCGGAGACCGGCAGCACCGACGACGTCATCAAGCTGCTCGCCGCCCGCGCCCGGTGAAACACACAGCCCCTCAGCTGCGCCGTCGAAGGGATACCGCCCGACCGGCAGTCCCAGCACCAAGCGAATATCCACTGATGCGCGCACCGGAAGCGCAGCAAGGAAGTTCCGAATGCCGTCACGGACCTCATCAACAGGGCTGACCCGCACGGAGCAGGAGCACGCATTCTCGTGGCGTTTCCTCACGCCGCTGTACGTCGGCTCGGCGCTCAACCCGGTCAACAGCTCGCTGATCGCCACGGCCCTGGTCCCGATCGCGCACGGCATCGCAGTGCCGATCGGGCAGACCGCCACCTTGGTGACGGCGCTGTACCTGGCCAGCGCGGTGGCGCAGCCCACGGCGGGCAAGGCCGGGGAGGTCTTCGGGCCTCGCCGGGTCCTTCTCACTGGGATCGTGGCCGTGGGAGTGGGCGGGCTGGTCGGCGGGCTCGCCCAGAATCTGCTCGCCCTGCTGATCAGCCGCATCCTGATCGGCATAGGAACCTCTTGCGCCTACCCGACCGCAATGCTGCTGATTCGCAAGCGTGCCCGCGAGGCGGGCTTGGAACAGCCGCCGGGCGGCGTGCTCGGGGGCCTCCAGATCGCCGGCGTCGCAACCGCGTCACTGGGCCTGCCTGTGGGCGGTCTACTGGTCAGCGGCTTCGGCTGGCGAGCCGTCTTCTTCGTCAACATCCCGGTCGCGCTGGTCGCGCTCGCGACCGCCCTGGCCTGGGTCGAGGCCGACGGGCCACTGGAAGGATTCCGCCTCCGCGAGGTCGCCTCACGCCTCGACGTGACGGGAATCGTCGGCTTCGCCGCCGCGATGCTGGCCCTGCTGGTCTTCCTGTTCGAGCTTCCTTCGGCCCGCTGGTGGGTCCTGGCACTCTCGATCGTGCTGTGGGTCGCCGACATCCTGTGGGAGTTGCGAGCGGCCAGTCCCTTCATCGACATACGCCTGCTTGCCACTCGCCCAGCGCTGACCAACACCTACGTGCTCTTCGGTCTGGTCATGCTCTGCCAGTACGTCGTGCTCTACGGCGTCACCCAGTGGGTCGAAGCGGTACGCGGCTACAGCGAGTCGGCTTCCGGCCTCCTGCTGCTGCCCATGACCCTTGTCTCCGGGATCGTGATCGCGCTGATCTCGCGCCGGAACATGGTGCGCGGCCCCGTCATCGCCGCCGCCCTGACCGCCCTGGCCGGCTCCGCCGGTGTGCTCCTGCTCGACTCCAGCGTCTGGATCGGCGTCGTCGCACTCCTCACGCTCGTCTTCGGCGCCTCGACGGGCTTCGCCGTCGCCGGCTACCAGACCGCTCTCTACACCCACGCACCACAGCAGCAGCTCGGCACCGCCGCCGGCCTGCTGCGGACCTTCGGGTACGTCGGCTCGATCGCCTCCTCCGCCATCACCGGCATCGTCTTCCACCACCAAGTCAGCAACGACGGCATCCACCTCATCGCCTGGATCATGATCGGCGTCAGCCTGGGCCTCACCCTCCTCACCCTGGCCGACCGAACCCTGCGAACCCTCCCAGATCAGCCAACCCAGACTTGAAGCCGAACTGCTGCCTCCGAAACAGTCGAGAGCCGCTCAGCCCGTTGAGCGACCCGTGCTCGCGTCCTCCCGGCTCATGGCTCCGGTATCGGGGCTACCTGGCGGTTCAGCAGGCACATGCGCCAGCTCGCCCAGCTCGTCCGGATCCCACTGCTTGCGCACTCCGGGCAGAGATCACGATCAGGGACGCCGAACTCATCACCGCCAGGTATGCCTGAGCCGCAATAACTACGCTCGGAAGCCGAGACCTACCTCACCGCTACCTTGCGACCCGCCGTGGCTTCCGGCCTCGGGGAACATCGGTACAGCGGTTGACGCCAAGCCCGTGATCTTGCTCAGGCCGGAGTTCCGAGGCCGGTGACGCGGTTCTCCTACTCGCGCCGGGCGTTGCGCTCGGCAGGGACACCCTGGCCGCCGTCGAGCGGTTGGCAGCGGGCAAGAAGCTGGCGGTGGACCCCTGGCACAGCCGTGATGCGCAGGGTGTAGCCCTGGCCGCCCCGTACGGTCACCCCTTGGTCGAGCGCGGCTTGCTCGGCGGGCTCCAGGTCGGACGCGCGGAGGAAGTCCGCGACCTTGCCCGGCATGTCGAGGGTGACCGGCAGTTCCGGAGCGGGGGCGTCCTCCTGAGCGATGGCGTTGTAGTCGGGCATGAGGTCGGCGACCGCCGTGCGGATCGCGTCGCGGCTGACGCCGTGGTCGCGGGCGAGGGCAGCGATCGAGCGGCCATCCAGGTACGCGGTGCGGACGTCGCCGGTCTTCTCCGCCGCCACGGCGGGGTGGCGCCCGTCCTTGCTGCCCTTGGACTCGGCGGCTCGCAGTCCGTCGTAGGTCAGCTCGCGCTGGAGGTCTCGCTGGAGTTCGCGGCGGCGGCGAGGGTCTGCACCATGAACTTCACGGTGGACAGCAGCTCCCCGGTGCGCGGGTGACGGGCGGTGAAGTCCACCGCGGAGAACGCGCCGTCGTGGATGCGCAGCGCCACCTGGTCGCGGTGGAGGACGTCGAGCACGTCGAGGATGTGCCCGGTGCCGCGCACGAGGCGGAACATCTCATGTGCTCGGTGTCGCCCGGCCGCGCGTAGGTGAGCAGTTCGCGGAACTTCGGGCGCTGGAGGGGGTGGAGGCGGCTGGAGGCGCCCGGGTCCTCCTCGAAGACGACTGGGTCCTCGATCCCGGCCTCGTCCAGGACGAGGTTCTGCCGGGCGGGCGACTGCTGGTCGGTTGAGACCCGCTTGTAGCCCAGGTTCGCCACCAAGGGCCCTCTTCCGTGCGGAGGATCGGACCTTATCTGTCATCAAACCCTGTCAGCAATCACCATCGGATCTGATGGGATTCGCGCCGCCGCGAACCCCGGATTGCACGGGTTCATTGGACGCGTCGGTCGCCTGTCGTCAAACGATCGTTTGCCGACACTCGCATAGCCGATTACATGGCACTCCGTTCGGTGCTCGTTGACGACCCCGGTCCAGGTCCCGGCCGCGGAGCGCCAAGTTAACTTGACACTGTCTCCCGTCGCCGGTCATCGCTGGCTGTGGCGGGGATGGCGTTGTCGATGAGGACGGCGGCGATGGCGGCGGCGGTGGGGAAGGCGTCGGCGTTGAGGACCCGGGTGCGGGCCGCGGCGCGTCGATGAGCAGCGCGAGCTGTTCGCCGAGCTGTTCAGGCTCGGCGGCGCCGGCTTCGCGGGCGGTGTCGGCGAGCCGCGCGGCGACGGCTTTCTTGTACTCGCGTGCGTACTGGGACGCGGGGTGCTCGGGGTCGTGGAGTTCGACGGCGGCGCCGATGTAGGGGCACAGGGGGGGTGGTGGGGGGGGATGTCGAAGGCGGCGAGGAGCCGTTCGCGGGGCGTGAGGTCGGTGCGGTCGAACACGCCGGACAGAACGGAGGGGTCGAACCGGCGCAGGTACTCGGCGACGAGTTCGTCCTTGCTGGCGAAGTGCTGGTAGGCCGTGCGCTTGGACACCTGGGCCGCCGCGCAAAGCTGGTCCATGCCGGTGCGGTTGATGCCCTGCTCGCGGAACAGCTGTTGGGACGCGCTGAGGATGCGCTCGCGGGCGCCCCGGCCCCGGCGGCGGCCCTTGGGGCCCTTCTCCAACTCCGTCATGGGTCCATGATACGCCGGCTGGGTAACGACCGGTGTACATAGTTTGCGCCCCGGCCGACCGCCCCATACTGTAAGCACACAGATCGGTGTACATAGCATCGTCACCCCTGGTGCGCACGGCACCACCGACCCAAGGAAGCGACTATGGGAAAGCTTGACGGCAAGGTTGCGGTCATCACCGGCGGCACCAGCGGCATGGCGCTGGCCGGCGCGAAGCTGTTCGTCGATGAGGGAGCGCACGTCTTCATCACCGGCCGCCGCCAGGAGGCCCTGGACGAGGCCGTGAAGCAGATCGGCCGCAACGTCACCGGCGTCCGGGGGGACGCTGCCGACCTGCACGACCTGGACCGCCTGTACGACACTGTCAAGCGGGAGAAGGGAAGCCTCGACGTGCTGTGGGCCAGCGCCGGAGGGGGCGAGCCCGCCCTGCTCGGCGAGATCACCGAGGCCCAGTTCGACACCTGGTTCGGGCTCAACGCCCGCGGCACCCTGTTCACCGTCCAGAAGGCCCTTCCGCTCTTCAACGACGGCGGCTCCATCCTCATGACCGGCTCCAACGCCTCCCTCGGCGCCTTCCCCGGCTGGAGCGTCTACGCCGGCAGCAAGGCCGTCCAGCAGGCATGGGCCCGCGTCTGGCTCAACGAGCTCAAGGACCGCCGCATCCGCGTCAACGTCCTGACCCCCGGCCAGGTCGCCACCGCCAAGCAGGAAGAGCTCTTCGACGAGGCCACCAAGCGCCAGTTCGAGTCCCTCATCCCCCGCGGCCAGATGGGCCGCCCCGACGAAATCGCCACCGTCGCCCTCTTCCTCGCCTCCGACGACTCCAGCTACGTCAACGGCATGGAACTCGTCGTCGACGGCGGCACTACCGCCATCTGAGCCGAACAACACACAACCAGGGCAGGACATCTCATGAGCAACATCAGCATCATCGGCACCGGGAATATGGCCCGCACCATCGGCGCGCGGGCGGTAGCGGGCGGAAACACGGTCGAGGTCATGGGCCGCGATTAGTCCAAGGCCGCTGACCTGGCCAAGGCTCTCGGCGGCGGCGCCACGACGGGCGAATGGGGCACCGCCCCGGCCGGGGACATCGTCATCGTGGCCCTGTTGTACGACAGTGTCGTGCCGGTCGTCGCCCAGTACGGAGACGCTCTCGCGGGCAAGGTTATCGTCGACATCAGCAATCCCTTCAATTCCACGTTCGACGGCTAGCCCACCGCGAGGAGACCTCGGTCGCGCAGGAAGTCGCCAAAGCGGCCCCGGCCAGCGCCAGCGTGGTGAAGGCGTTCAACACCATCTTCCGTCATGTCCTGGAGAAGGGTCGGCCCGACGTCTTCATCGCCGGCGACAACGCGCAGGCCAAGGCAAGTGTGGAGGCGTTCATCGAGAGCCTCGGGCTGCGCCCGCTGGACGTCGGCGACCTGAAAATGGCGCACTGGCTGGAAGGAGCGGGCGTGGTCACGGTGGGCCTCGCCAACCACGGGGTGGGGAACTTGGACTTCGCCCTCAGCATCACCGAACTTCCCGTCTGAGCAAACGGTTGACGGATCACCGAATTGCCGCCCAATCTCGGTGTTGCGCCGCACGTAGCGGGCGCTCTCGGGGCCCAGTGGCATGCCCGGCATGCTAAGACGCCTACGCTCTCGCCGCCGAGATCGAGGGCGCCCGGGAGATGTCGAGCAGCGTGCTCACTCCTCGGCTTCGTCGTCCTCGTCCAGCCCAGGCGCGTCCGGGGCGCGCAGCGGGCCGTAGGGCGCCGGCGGCCGGGACGCTGGCGGTGAAGCTGTAGCGGCCGAGCAGGTTCAAATTGCAATGCTTGAGCGGGGAAAGCCGGGCGATGTCCTCCTCGCGGATCTCGTGGCCCTCGGCCTGGAGCTGGGCGATGGCGGCGTCGATGTAGCGGGTCGTCCAGAGCACGATGGCGTTGAGGACCAGGCCGAGCGCGCCGAGCTGGTCCTCCATGCCGTCTCGGTACGCCTGGTGGATGGTGCCGCGCTTGCCGTGGCACACGTCCCGGGCCAGCTTGTGGCGGGATTCCTGAACGGTGAGCTGCCGGTTCATCTGCCGCCGGTAGGTGTCATCCACCGGGTCGACCACGCGCAGCAGGTGCTCGGTCTTCGCGATCCGCCCGTACCGGCGTCCAGGAACGTCAGGCCCTCAACGGTCGTTCGCGCACCAGCCAGAGGAGGCCGAGTGCAGCAAGCGCCAGCGCGCCGGTGTCAAAGAGCATCCACCGCCATCCGGTCAGATCGACCAGTGCACCCACCACCGCTGGTCCGACGGTCTGAGCAATGGCCGACACCGCGGTCCATATACCCGTGAGCACCCCGACCAGTGCGTTGCTCGGGGCAAATCCCCACCAGGCGACCGTTGCGTTGATCGCGAACGAGGCGTAGCCGATCGAGGAAACAGCGAGGGCGATCATGGTCGACCAACGCCCCGGCAGCAGGGACGCCGCAATCATCGGCACGATGAATACGCCGACTCCCACGCGTGCGACCATCATGTGCCCGTAGCGACGCCCGGCGATGGCGAGCGGGTAGGCAGCCAGGATGAATGCCACCCCGCCCACGAGGGAAAGTCCCCCGGCCTGCCCCTTGGTCAGACCGACTGTTTCCGTGCCGTACGGGGTCAGGAGGGACCGCAGTCCGGCCCACGCGCCGAGAAACAGGACGGCCGCGACCAGGAAGTGCCGGGCCTGCGGATGCCCCGACCCGAGCACGGTCTTGATGTCCCGCCAGAAGCTGCTCTCGCTCCTGCCGGCGGCGTCTGCGTTGTCCGCCGCGAGCGCTGCGCGGTAACCCGCTGAGCGCGTCTCGTGGATGGTCGGTGCCAGCACGGCGACAGCACCGACCATGAGCGCCGCGGGGATGGCGAAGGCAAGGCGGGGATGTTCGTCGATGACGAAGATACTGATGAGCGCGGACACGATGATGGTCAGACTGGTGCCGATCTTGAGGATCGCCGTGCCGCGGGAGAGGTGCCGCAGGGGCACGAAGTCGGGGAGCAGAGCGGTCGCAACCGGCTTGAGCACATTGGCCGTCAGTGCGTAGACCACGATCGCCAGCAGCAGCAAGGGCAGCGAGGGCGCGTGGGGAAGCAGGACGAATGCAAGGGCGGCCACGGGCGTCAGCACGACGAGGTACGGGACGCGTCTTCCCCAACGTGACCGTGTCCGGTCCGAGCGGTGCCCGATCCACGGGCCCAGGAAGATCCCCAGGACGTTGTCGATGCCCATGACGAGCCCGATCGCCGTGGCACTGCTGACGTAGTGCTGGATCAGCGGCGGGACCTGGGCGTCGTAAAAGTTGCCGGTCGCCTCGAGCGCGAATACGGCCAGTGCGACGAGCAGGGTCGTCCGCAGCGAGAGCGACACCCCCTGTCCTGCCTGCACGTCCTCCTGGCCACCTTGTGACCGCTCGCTCCACCCGTGTGTCTCGGCGCGCATCGCATCTCCCTGGGACGGCAACTATGCAATCCCTCGGACCGTAAACTTGAGATGGCAAATTGTAAACCCCACGTTACGACACCGTTTTAGCTGGATCTTCTCTTGGTCGCTTGTTTTGCCGTATGAGATGGCATCTTGCATAAGGTGAGCCTCGTCGCTACGGTCGAGGGCATGGCGGAACAAGACGCGGACGGTCCACTGGCGTTCGAACCCCTGGCACGCTCGGAGACGCTGACCGAGCGGGTGTACGGGACATTGCGGGAAAAGATCGCTGCGGGACAGTTGCCGCCCGGCCAGCGACTGAGCGAGCGCCGCTTGGCGGTCCTGCTGGGCGTCAGTCCCACTCCGGTGCACGACGCGATGCGCCGGCTGGAGCAGGAGGGACTGGTCTACCGCTCCGGGCCCCGGACCCTGCGGGTGGCCGAGCATTCCGAGCGGTCGCTCCGCGAGTTGCTGTACGTGCGCGCCCTGCTACGGGGCGCTGAAGCTCGCTTCGCGGCGGGAAGGATCACCGAGCGTGGCCTGGCTGCGATGCGTGAGGCACTGAACGAGCTGGAGAGTGCCACGGCCGAGTCCGCGCCCGAGGACGTGCTCGCCGCGGGCCGCCGGTTCGACGCCGAGATCACGGCCGCAGCGGACAACGAGCGGCTGCAGACCATGATCGAAAGCACCACGGTCATCGGCCCTGCTCGCAGGCTGCAGTCCGTCACGGCCATGGCGACGGTAGCCCGCGACATCGGCGAGAAGCACCTGCAGGCACATCGCGACATCCTCGCCGCCCTGACCGCCGGGGACGCTGACGAGGCGGAACGCCAAGTCGTGCAGCACATGCTGTCGGCGATCGACCTGCAGCTTGCCCAACTCACTGAACCCGAACGGACGGAAGGCACAGCACGATGACCGAAACCCGGGTCCTGGTGCCTGTCGGCATGCTCGGAAACGACATCGATCCAGGCCTCGTCGCCCACGGAATCGAACTGGGCGCAGACGCCATCGCGGTGGACGCCGGCTCCACCGACCCCGGCCCGTTCTACCTCGGCAGCGGACAGCTGAAGAACGCGGACAACGCCATGCGCCGGGACTTGCGGGCCATAGTCCCGCCGGCCCGCAGGGCCGGAATCCCCGTCGTCATCGGCTCGTCCGGGACAAGCGGGTCCAATGCGGGGGTGGACTGGATAGCCGGCCTGGTCACCGAGGTCCTGTCAGAAACCGGACAGACAGCCAAGGTTGCGCGCATCTACAGCGAACAAGACCCCGACACCTTGCGGCAGCGACTTGGAGAAGGCCGCGTCCACGCACTGCGCCCTGCCGCCCCGCTTGACGAGGACACCATCGACAGGTGCGAACGCATCGTGGGCGTCATGGGCCACGAGCCGATCGCCGCCGCGCTGTCAGCCGGGGCGGACATCGTGGTGGCAGGCCGCGCCTCCGATGCAGCCGTGATCGCGTCCGTGCCGTTGCTACGTGGCTGCCCTCCCGGAGCCAGTTGGCACGCGGGGAAAGTCGCCGAATGCGGCGCGCTCTGCACCACCGATCCCCGCAGCGGCGGTGTCATGATCACGGTCGACGACACGGGATTCGTCATCGAACCACTGGCCGCGACGGCCGCCTGCACCCCCAGGACGGTCGCCGCGCACATGCTGTATGAGAACGCCAACCCCTATCGGCTGACCGAACCGCCCGGGACACTCGATGTGACCGGGGCTCGCTACATCGCACTGGACGAGCGCCGTGTCCGGGTTGAAGGCTCGGCCTTCGAGCCGGCCACCCACCACACCATGAAGCTCGAAGGTGCCGCACTCACCGGGTACCGGTCGATCACGATCGCAGGGATCCGTGATCCGCATGTTCTGCGGGACATCGACGCGTGGGGGGACCTGCTGGCAAAGGTCGTCGAGGACTCGGTCGCCGCCACGCTCGGGCTCACGCAGAAGGACTACACGCTCGAGGTGCGACTGTACGGACACAACGCCGTGCTCGGATCCCGGGATTCCTCCGGTCCGCCACCCAAGGAGGTGGGGGTGGTGCTGTCGGCCATCGCGGGCAGCCAGGACGACGCGACCCGTATCGGGCAGCTGGCCAGCAAGTACATGCTGCACCTGCCCCTGCCGGACATGGACCACCTGCCGAGTTTCGCCCTCTTCTCCTCACCGTCCGTGATCCCCACCGGCGCCCTTTACGAGTTCGTCCTCAATCACACCATCGAACTCGACAGCCCGGTCGACCTGGTCCGCACCGAATGGAGCGCGGCATGAAAACCACACAAACGATCGGAGACCTGGCGTCGCTCGTCAGGTCCAAGAACGCGGGCCCCTTCTGGCTCACGATTGACGTCTTCTGTGACAGCAACAGCTACCCAGTGCTCGCCCGTGAAGACGTGATCAACGCAGAGCGTGTGAGCCGGGCCTACCAGATCGAGCCGACCGAGGTGGACATCTACCGCGTTCCCGATCTGGAGGTCATCAAGGTCTCTTTCCCACGCCCGACGCGGCAGGCCACACCGACCGACCGCGACCTGCACGGCGGCCAGCAATACGTGCCGCTGGCCCAGCTGCCGGTCGAGCTGTGAAAGTCGCAGCAGGCCAGTTCGCCGTCGGCGAGTCCTGGAGGGAAAACCTCACCACCGCCTGGAAGTTCATCGACGATGCGGAAGCCAGGTCGGTCGACCTGCTCGTTCTGCCCGAAGGGATTCTCGCGCGGTTCCACACACGCCGGGACCGCATCCTCACCACCGCGCAACCGCTGTCCGGCGCCTTCGTGGAGGCCTTACGACGTCGCACCACGGGCAAGCGAGTGACGGGTCGTGGCAGGCACCCACGAAGCCTCCGATGAAGACCGTCCGTACAACACACTCGTGGTCCTGCGGGACGGCCACCTGATCACGCACTATCGGAAGCTGCATCTCTACGACGCCTTCGGCGGAGGAGAATCGCGCCGAGTACGAGCCGCCGACGCCGTTCCCGAAACCTTCGAAGTCAACGGATTCCACATAGGCCTGATGACGTGTTACGACGTCAGGTTCCCGGAACTCGCGCGGCTGCTCGCCGTGCGAGGCGCAGACGTCATCGCCCTGCCCGCCGCCTGGGCGAACGGACCGGGCAAACGAGCGCACTGGGAAACACTCGTGCGCGCACGTGCCCTGGACAACACCGTGGCGGCTGTCGGCAGCGGAGAATGCGGCGACGGCTGCGTCGGCTCCGTTGGGTCCAAGTCGGCACGCGGGCAAACAAGTGCAATAAGGGAGGGGACTCCGGCGCTCCGGTGTACACCATCCGACCCTCCGATGGAAAGATCATGGCCAAGGGAATCCATAGTGGGTCGACGAAAACGGACGATGGTAAGGATAGGACGGACGATTGCGTCTCTTATTTCACCGATATCTGGGACGTCAACAAAGCGTTCGGCGATAGAATTACCAAAGCAAAATAGCAAGGCCCAATCGTGCGCCCAACTAACCTCAAGAAGCCCGGCATAATAGCCATGTCTGCTGCATTGCTATTAATCGCGTCGCTTGCCATGACGGCGAACGTCCGCAAAGCGGACTGGCATACGATCGCCTGGGTAACGCCGTCAGCCGATGGGCGGACGCTGACCGCGACGTTCACCGTCTACAAGTCCGAGGATGACGACGGCCGCTTCTGCTGGGAAGTGACGGACACCGAAGTGCAGGAGTCGCCCTCTCAGGTGAAAATCGGCGTCAAGATGAGCAATCCGTGCGCACCCCTCGTGTCCTGGGGGACCATAAAGCTGCCGGACAACGGATACCAGTTCGATGTGCAGCTACATCTTCGTGCACCCTTGAACGGGCGGTCCGTCATCGAAAAAGAAAGTCTGCAAAATATTGAGGTCGCCCAGCCGGACAAGGGCTAGTGACAGGGCGCAGTCTCGGCGAGTTTATGGTGGAGCCCCGCTAGATCGGCTTCATCAGGACTCAATTTGAAGGCAAATTTGCCAGCGCCTCTATAGGTGATCGTGGGGTCTCCGTCCCGTGGGGACGATTTAACGAAAGGAGTTCTCAGCGCGTCACGCTTGCTTCCACACCTGTAAGTACAAGGTCGACCACAGCGGGCCCCAGGCGGGTACGGAACACCACGTATTCGGGGTCTGAGCCGAGTCCGAGGTAAGCGTCGGTCATGCTCGAAACAGTGACGTCCGTCGGCTGAGCATCGACTCTGAGGCAAAGTACAGTCAGACATGCCGCGACGGCCTTCTCCCAGGGTTCGGTGTTCGTGCTGTCTTTCAGGAGTGCGAGGGCGAAGTCTGCGTCGCCGGAGCACCGGGTGGCCGATTCAAGCGTTGCCAGCTTCTGCAGCGGCCTGGTAGTCGTTGACCGCTTGACCCGGTATTCGGAACCAGCGGCGAACGCGAATGATAGGTAGTTGCCCGGAGTACACAAGTCGATAGACAGTAGCCTTTGACACTCGCATCGCAGCGGCCGTCTCGGAGACGGTGAGGAGCACTTGCGCCGATGGAGTCACCGGCGGACCTGATTTCGGCGCTAGCTCGGCCGGATAGTAGTCCGGGCGCCCAACGATCCCTCCTCTCCTGACTCCCTGCATCATGCCGACAAGCCCACCTATGGCTACGTATGCAGTCAGCAATCCGAGCCAACTCCACCAGGCATGTTGCTGATAAAGCCAGAGAGTTCCATAGCCGCCGGCTAGGGCGACTAATCCGCCGATCGCGAAAGACATCCAGTCACGATCAGGGTTCAAAAGGACACCGATCTCCCATTCAATGTGCTGCATCAGAAGGTGCTTGCCCGGGGAACCATCAGGAAGATCCTTGGCGATGCTAACGTCCTCCCGTAGATTCCTCCGCAGAGCCCCCTGCTCCCGAAGCAAACCCAGAGCGGCCGCACCTAGCGTCGCAATAGGAGGGGCAAGCTGAAGCGTCCATTGCCACGACATAGAAGGCACCGTAGCGCAAAAACTCCGCTAGAGGGGCGATTGTGTACGTCAGGGGACACACCGGGGAACTCATGGCTTAGAGTCGAGGCCACCACGATGAACAGGGGAGTGCCGCAAGTCCCTTTACCATCTAAGGGCGACACGTGTGGGGACCACTCGGGGGCCACGCGCTATGCACACAGCCGAACAACCAGCATGCGAGCGAACTTCGTTCTTACCCCTCTCAACGCCACTGACGTGCTAAAACGCCTACTCCAACGTCCTGGGGGTCAAGGGGTCGTGGGTTCAAATCCCGCCGTCCCGACACTGTTGCAGCAGGTCAGAGCCACAGTTCTCAAGATCGGGGATTGTGGCTTTTCTGTTGTGTCACCCAGGTGTCATCAAGAGTCGCGCTCCCGGACCGCGCCGCCCGGTGACAGATGTATGTCCAGCGTGTCACCGCATTCGCCAGTCCTCTGGCTGGGGGAATTCCTTGTGTCCAAACGGACTGAGAGATCTACATCGTAAAGGACTGCTTCTGATCGGTGCATCTCGATCGACGGCGCGTCCTCAGCCGGGAGCCATCGCAGACGCCCGTGGCTGCCGTGACGACCTTCCTGGTTACGACTTGGCGACCGTCGTTCCTACACCGACGCCGAGTAACGCGGAAAGCGACGAGCTGCGGCTGAGAGCAGTGCGTTGTCACTTGAGCGAGCATCGGCAGGTTCCGATCATGTCCGACGCCGATTTCACTCCGCTGCGTGTCAACCAACTGCCGTACGGGCGTGACATCGACTTGGCGATCCGGGAGTGGGCGCTGGCCAATGGACGCCCGGTCAGTGATCGCGGCCGGATCGGTCGCGGGCTCATCACCGCTTTCTTCGCTGCTAACTCTGACGCGTTATGAGCGGGCCGAGAAGATTGAGGTGGTCCATGCCACCGCCCGCACGCCCGGCGCCTCGCCGGAGGACTACGCGTGGCAAGACGAGGGCCCCCTGGGACCGATCTACACGATCACCCTCGTCAGGGGAGTGGAGGAGCACGAGGTGCTCCGGCGGCTGGGCGCCGCCCCGGAACACATCCGCCTGATCGACGTGGATGAGTACCCCGACTCCAGCCGTACCGAGATCGCCATGGTACGGGTGGGAGACTGGTCCATCCTCATCGAGGAGTGCGGCCGGTGTGGCGTACAACGCGAGGTCATCGGCGAGTTGTCCCGCGATGGTGGCGAGGCAGTCGCGGTGATGCGACACGACTATGCCCCCGGCCAGGACTTCGCCTATGCCCTCGACGGTGAGCTCCTCACCGGTTTCGATCCGAGCCGGCCCGGAACCCGGTGGGGCACCGCACCCGACCGGCTCAACCGGCATCTTCGCGAGCTGGGTATCGACCCGGCCTCCGATGACTGGATCGACAACGCCACTGATGTGGTGAGCAGTGGCTGACGATCGAAGCGCGGCGAACACCACGCGGTCCCTCGGCAAGATCGAGTGGTCGATCCAGATAGACGCCTTCGGCGCCCGCGCAGTACACAGTTGCCGGTTGCGAGGCCTGGCCGCGCCACGAGTCCCGTACGGCGCGGCCCACGTCGATGTTGTCGCCGACGAGCCAGTTCTGCACCTCGCGCTGCATGGCCTGCGGGTTCACCGAGCGCCACCTCTGGCAAGGTGGGTCGCGGCTCGGGCGTCGCTCTCGTCGTTAGCGGGGTAGCCGATCGGGACGCCGAAGAGCTTCGCCAGCGCCTTCAACGTCTTGAGCTGGGGATTGTCCTACCTACCCATCCGCAGCCGGCCACCGCGGCGACTAGCGCCGCAATGTCGGCGATGAGCGATCCCCCCCGGACCCGCCCGCCCCCGGCAGCGAGCCTTCGCAC
>NZ_MWJN01000054.1:0-58639 GCF_002027145.1 Microbispora sp. GKU 823
CCGGACAGCCTCACCGCATAACCTGCAGAAACGGATCACGCGGTGGCAGCTCGTACACCACTTCCCTGGACGTGACCGTCGCGGGAGCGGATAGGCCCGCTGTCCGAGCCCACGGTTCCCTGATACTGGGGCTGACCCCATGGCCACGTCGCCGTGTCCTGACCCTTGTGTGCCGCCGTCCGACCAACTAGGCCAGGGCCCCCGCTCCCCGTAGATCAGGGGTTGGGCGCAGACGAGCGCCAGGGGCCGGCGCACAGTGGCCGCGTCCGGCCGAATTCGGCAGGTCGAAGGACTACTCCTCGTAGTCCCGCTCGCCGTAGTAGAACTCCGCGTCCTCTTCGCTCCCGCCCCGCTCCAGGAACTCCTCCCGGGTCATGTCCCCGGGCTCCAGGGAGGTGCCAGGGCTGTCCCATTCGGGGCCGTCTATCTCGGAGTCGAACTCCTCGGAGTCATCCGTCTGCGTCATGATCAGCAAGCTACCGTTTGAAGGCGACAAATCGGCCGCCACGGCGCGCGGTCCCCTCGTCGGCAACTCTCGGCCGTCGGGCCCGGCCGGGAAGTCGACGGCATCGCGTACATGAAATCCGTGACGTACCGGGCGCCCGGCACGCCTGCACCGACCTTCTGCTTGGGCAGGTCCCGGGGGCCACCGTCAGAACCGTGTCTTGGCATCGACAATCGCCATGGCCCGAATCTCCTTCTCGGTCTTCCCCCGCACATGCCGCAGGTTTGCGCCTGTCAGGTCCACGAAGCCCAACTCGACGGCGGTCAGGTTCGCGCCGGTCAGATTTGCGCCAGTCAGGTGCGCGTCGGTCAGGTACGCGCCAGCCAAGTCCGCGCCAGCCAAGTCCGCGCCGGTCAGGTGCGCGTCGGTCAAGTACGCGTCGGTCAGATCCGCGCCGGTCAAGTACGCGTCGATCAGGTTTACGCCGCCTAGGTCCGCGCCGCCCAGGTTTACGTCGCCCAGGTCCGCACCACCCAGGTCGGCACCGCGCAGGTCCGCACCACCCAGGTCGGCGCCGCCTAGAAGCGAGCCGGTCAGGTCGACGCCCTCCAGATGCGCCTTGGTCAGGTCGACGCCCTCCAGATGCGCGTCGCTCAGGTCGCCGCCCCGCAGGTCCGCGTCGGGCAGGTATGCGTCCTGCAGGTTCGCGTGGCTCAGGTCCGTACGCGGGAAACGGATCTCGGAAAAGTCGGCACGGCCGGCGCTCCGGAGAACGATGCTGTGGTGGCCGCGTGCGGTGGCGAGGGTGGGGGCGATGGTCAGGGCCGCGAGCACGTCGGCGCCTGGCCTCGTGAGCGGAATCTTAGCGAGGGCCTGATCAAATCTGGCTGTGCACTGCTTGGGGAGTTTGCTCTTGCGGTCCGGCGGAGTGCAGAGGTCGTGGCCTCGGACGTAGGCGGCCAGGACGCTGCGGATGGTGTCGCGGTCACGGGGGGAGTCGGCGGCCAGGCGCTGCAGGGCGTAGATGCCGCCCAGGCGCACGTCCTGTTTGGCTGAGCCGAGCTGCTCGACGGCCTTGGTGTAGCGGTCGGTGATCTGCCCTTGGTCCGCAGTCAACTGGGCTTGGCGGGAGGTCTCCAGGGAATCGGCGGTATACCGCAGGCCCAGGATGGTGAACACCACGCCGCCGACAACGACCAGGCCAGTGGCGGCCTGGATCAGGGTGTTGCGGGCGGCGTTGACGGCCTCCACCCGCTCGGGGGCGGTCATCTGCCGGCGTTCGGCGGCCGTCAGCGGGGCGGTCTCGCCGGCCAGGCGGCGGGCCATCGGACCAACCAGGATGATGATCCCCATGCTCGCCCCGACCGCTATGGCTAGGCCGAGTAGGGTCCAGCGCGCCCAGTCCGGGACCTCCAGCATCAGGGCCGCCGCCGTACAGGCACCGATCACCACCAAGGCCAGCAGTACCCCGAGCAGCCAATGTAATCGGCGCCCGTGGGGCGGATAAGGTGCCGGGGCGTCCTCCGCGGGGCTCGGCGTGTTCTCCGGTTCTGGCGTCGATGGCGGTTGGGTAAGGGCCGCCGCGGGTGCTGTATGGGCTTGACGGCGTGCACGGACAGCCACAGCCGCGCCGATGAGCGCGGTCGCGGTCGCGGCGATGACCACGTGCGGCAGTCGGGGGAATCGGGGCACGCCCCTATTGCACCGCTTAGTCAGGCCGTGCACAGGAGAATTCGCCAGGTGCCTGTCTGCCCGTGGTCTGCCTTCAGGCCGTCATGTCCTGCCATGTGAGCTGGTACTCGCCGAGGCCGACCTGGTCGTCATACGGCGTCTTCAGGTACGGGCGGCAGTCCTGGTGACACGGCACTGGCCCCCAGACCCATGCCCTCGGGCGCGCTGGAGTGCGTGACGCCCTCCACGCGGATCTTGCCCCGGGGGTCGGGTTCGATGCGCTCCTTGCAGGCCTCGCAGATGTACTTCATGCGGTCGGCGCTACGTGACGCAGGCCTCATTGGGACGCCTTCTGATGCGTCAGCATTGCGCCCCCATCCGAATTCCGATGTCTCCCCCCAGACCGTCGGGCAAAGTAGGCGACATGCCACGTCTCCCCCAGTTCGTTCGGCGAGTCCTCCGCCGCCAGCGCAGTCCCGATCCGCAGGCAGTCCGCCTGCTACCGATCGGCCGGGCCTTGGCAATTACTCTGGCGGTCGCCATCACCGCGACAGGGTTGCTGTTGTTCGGTGCGCTGACCTGGCTCGGGCTCCCCGCTCCCACCGGCCAGAAGCCGAGCGTCGCCGAGTTCCTCGACACTTTGAAGATCGTGCTTGCAGTCGTCGGCGGAATCGGCGGTGTGGTCGCCTTGGTCGTCGCCTACCGCAAGCAGCGCATCACCGAGGAGGAGAACCACCGGGCCCGGGAGACAGCTCGGCGGGAGGACATCAAGCTGTACGTCGACCGCTTCGATAAGGCATCCGGCAAGCTCGGAGACGCCTCTGCCGCTGTACGCCTAGCCGCTGTTCACGCCCTCGCCGCCCTCGCTGACGACTGGGCGGGTGGCCGGCAGATGTGCATCGACGTCCTGTGCGCCTACCTGCGGATGCCCCCCGACCCCAAACCTCGACCGTGAGACCGATCCTGGCGCGCACACCGCCTGGCGAGCCATGGGCGAAGTACGCGCCACGATCTGGCGCCTGATCGCCGCCCACATGCGGGCTGACGCCGCGATCCCGTGGCACGGCGCCGACCTAGATTTCACTGGCATTACCATCACGACCGACGTTGACTTCAGCGGCACCGTGTTCTCTGACGGCACTGTCCGTTTCGAGGACGTGAAGTTTGCTGGTGGCAGCGTCCAGTTCAGTGACGCGAAGTTCTCTGGTGGAGGAGTCTCGTTCAAGGAGGCGAAGTTCACTGGCGGCAAGCTGTTCTTCGACAACGCCTGGTTCTCCGGCGGTACAGTCTCGTTCAGCGGGACTAAGATCACCGAGGGCATGATCCTGTTCAACCGGGCGAAGTTCTCCGGTGGCATCATCTGGTTCGACCGGGCGGAGTTCTCGGGTGGTGCCGTCGGGTTCGATGCCGCAGAGTTCTCGGGCGGCTGGACAAGCTTCGATGCCTCAGAATTTTCGAACAGCGTGGTCCGGTTCCCCAGGGCCAAGTTCACGGGCGGCCAAGTTCGGTTCTTCCTCTCGCACTTCTCTGGCGGGATGCTAGTTTTCGCGTCCTCAGAGTTCTCGGACGGCCTGGTTTCGTTCGAGAAGGCGAAGTTCTCGGACGGCCTGGTCTCGTTCGATGAGGCGAAGTTCTCGGGCGGCAAGGTCGAGTTCGATGAAGCCAAGTTCACGGGCGGCAAGGTGGACTTCACCCGAGTCGCCGACTGGTCTTACCCTCCTACCGGCCTGCCTGACCAGGCGAACAGGTTGCAGCAGCCGCTGCGGCTAGCGTCGTCCTCCGCAGGGAAATCCCCCGAAGAGGTTGCCGGTCCAGCGGCAGTAATTCACCCGAGCGCGGAGCCCGAGTTCGATGTCACTCGTGCGTCTCCAGAAGACTGCTAGGGAGGGGCGGTGAAGCAGTCCTGGAATGTTCCAGATGACTTCTGGGTGATGCAACAGCGATCACGTTGGCTGCGAACGCTGCGGCTGACGATTGAGGGCGAGCCCGAGCAGAAAGGCGCCAGGGGCCGGAGATCAGCCGTCGCTTTCCAACAGCAGGTCATCCACCAAATGACGGCGGCCAGGCGGCGCGCCTTCACTGGACCTGTCGCGCTCGACCTATTCTTCCAGACCACCCGTAAGAACCCGCCGGCGATCCATCGCGTCGCCAAGCACGTGCTCGACCTCCTCGGCCCAGCGGATCCGGCGATACGGCCGCGCCGACGCAGTGTGCTGTACCGAGACGACCGGCAGGTCAAGTTCCTGTATGTGGACTTGGACCAAGCGTGGAACCGCGACGAATTACGGACCGAACGCACGATGGCAGAAACCTCATTCGACCCCTGGGATATCGTCGCCCCTCTGCCGAGCGAGGAGCCGCGTCCCTCCAGGGCGACCCCGGATCAACCTCATGCTGGTCCGCCGACCCACGGCGGCCGGTCGAGCGAACAGCTCGGCAGGACGATGCTCATAGCCCGCCCGGGCCGGGACGTGGTGGCGGACCTCACCCTGGCCAACCGGCTCCGTCAGTTGGACGATTATGAGGAGGACGAGGATTCCGGTCCCTTCGCCGCTCCCGACCTCCCTGACGACTTCGAGGACGACCCGAACGGCCGAACGGCATCCACGGCTGAGGACGCGGGCCTGTGGGAGTACATCGAACGGTCAAGCCGCTTCTGGTGGCTGACCCGGTTTCAGGGGGCGGTCCTGGCCCAGATGGACGCCGCACTCCTCACCGGGTTATGCATGTATTTCGACGGCCTGTCCCAGACAACGCCGCCCGGCTGTCCCGAACCGTACCGCAGTGACTTCGACGAGCTTCTCCACGACGGGCGCACCATGAGTCGGCGGCAGCTCCTGGCACACCCGTTGACGCTCGCGCTCCCCGGCCTGCCCCGCAACGGCCGCGAGGGTGAGGAGTTCAAATCGGCGCTCCGTCAGCGTATGGAGGAGTTCAAGGTCCGGCGCCCGATGTTCAGTCTCCTGACCGTTCCCGTGAAGATGACT
Source organism: Microbispora sp. GKU 823 (assembly GCF_002027145.1). Lineage (NCBI taxonomy): Bacteria > Bacillati > Actinomycetota > Actinomycetes > Streptosporangiales > Streptosporangiaceae > Microbispora > Microbispora sp. GKU 823. Next base: position 5,104 of record NZ_MWJN01000054.1, read on the forward strand.
TTCCTCGTGGTTCCACCCGAGCAGGGAAAGGACCTGGACAACATCGCCCTGACAGCCCTGCCGATCGCGCACGAGGTGCTCAGACCGCACATTGAGCCGCACCTACTGGCGCCCCAGCCTCCCGACGACGAGCCCCCGGGATGGCAGGCAGAGGCGCTGCGCCGCCTGCGCTCCCTGAACGCGAACAGCGTGACCGCCTACCAGGTGATCGAGCTGCCCCGGACCCCGGAGGACCCGCCGGAAGGACTGCTCCGCCTGGCGCTCGGCGCTGACTCGCACCGCAGCTGGTGGGACCAAGCCGCCGACTACGTCGACGAACGGATCGCCACGGCTGATGATCTGTCGGAGTGGGACCTGCGCCGCTGGTAGAAGTCGGGCACCACATGGCAGGTACGCCCACCCGAAGCGGACGGCTCGCAAGTTCCCCGCGACCCGAAAAGGGAGTCCACACATCAGTCACCTGTCACTTCAAGGCGCTCAGCCCAGGCGAGCGGCCATTTCCTAGCTAACAATGCTGGCTCCTGATAAACTTTCTTATCAGGAGTTAGCAACTGCCCGAGGAGCCCCCCTTGACCGACCTTCTCCCCGCCCCCATCGTCTCGGCCGCCACCCCCGTCGTGACCGCCGATGCCCGGCCGGTCTACTCGGCCGCCGATTTCGTCGTGAGCGAGGCCACGAGGGAGGCCATCCTGGCGGGCATGCCCGCGTCGACCCGGCGCGCTTACGCCGCCGACTGGACCGCTTTCGAGCGCTGGTGCGTCGAGCACGGCCGCGTCCCGCTCCCCGCGACGCCGGAGACCGTTGCCGGGTACGTCACACACCTGACCAACACGCCCTCGGCCAAGACCGGCCGTCCGCTGGCCCCGTCCAGCATCGAGCGGGCCCTGGCCGCCATTCGCACGGCGCACCGCACCGCCAACGCCACGCCGCCGGAGACCAAGGCCGTCCGGAAGGTGCTCGACGGCTATCGGGAGCGCCTGGCCCTGGCCAAGGACCCGGCCGCCATCACTCGCAAGGCCGACCCTGCCGTTCCGGACGCCCTGCGCGCGATGCTGGACACGCTCGACCGCTCGACCCTGGCAGGCAAGCGCGACGCCGCCGCCCTGCTGCTCGGCTACTCCTGTGCCGCCCGCGTCTCCGAGCTGGTAGCCCTGGACATCGCCGACGTCCACGAGACGCCCGAGGGCCTCCTGGTGACCATCTACCGGCGCAAGATCAAGAAGTTCACCGAGGTTGCCGTGCCGTACGGCCGCGTCCCCGCGACCTGTCCCGTTCGCGCGGTGCGCGCCCTGGTGGCCGCTATGGCCGAGGCTGGCCGCACGTCGGGCCCGCTGCTGGTCCGCATCGACCGCCACGGCCGCATCGCCCCGCCGATCACGAGGAACGGCAAGGAGATCGGCGACCCGAGCGGCCGAATGACCGCCGATGCCGTCGCCGACATCGTCACCCGCATCGCCTCGGCCGCCGGGCTGGAGGGCCGCTGGACCGGTCACAGCCTCCGGCGCGGGTTCGCCACGGCCGCCCGCCGCGCTGGCGCCGCCCTGGAGAGGATCGGCCGCCACGGTGGCTGGAAGGACGGGTCGACGGCCCTGCTCGGCTACATCGAGGAGGCCGATCGTTGGGAAGACAACCCTGTGACCGGCCTGTAGTCGCCTGGCCTCGTCGGCCCCTGGGAGCGCCTGCCCCTCGTGGTGGGCGCTCTCGTTATGCCTGGCCCCTGCTGCTCGGCATCGTCAGCCGCCGGCTTCGGCCCCCTTGACAAAGGGTGACCCCACCCACCCTTAACCGGCCCCGCCCGTGAAGACCCCGCCTGGGTTCCCGTGTGCGAAAAGGCCGGACATGCCCGACAGTGGCTGCTTCTGGGAATGGCGCCGAGATCATTTCTGTCACTTGAGCCCCGCGAGTGGATTGCTCCAAGTTAAACTCCCCCTCCCCCCGATCAGGAAGGTAGCTGCGTTGTCGACCCCCCGTGCGCCCAAGCAGCCCAAGCCAGCGACCAAGGCTCAGAAAGGGTGCGGCTGTCTGCTGCTTCTCGCGGTGATATTCGCGTTGTTCGCCGCGTGTGGCGCGATATTCGGGGACACGGCTCCTCCGCTGCCCTCTCCGTCCCCGTTCCCGTCGTATGAGGCGACCGACCTGTTCACACCGGCCGAGCCCAATCCCGCTCCTGCCGAGACGCCAACGCCCAGCCCTTCGCCCATTGACGATTTCGACGGGGATGGGATCCCGGATCGCAGGGACCGCGACGCCGACAACGACGGAGTGAATAAGTCGGTCGACCGGGACGACCTGGACCCGAGCAAGGGCCGCAAGCCGAAGCCGAAGCCCTCGCCGAAACCGGCGCCCCGGGAGACTGAGGACGACACCCCCTCGTTCATCTCCGGCGTCAACCCGGGCGGGTTCTGCGGCAACGAGGGAGCCGTCGGGATGAGCAACCGCGGCCGGACCTACGTCTGCCGGGGCGGTCACTGGCGGCGCTGAGCCCGTCCGGCTGGCGGGAAGGCCGGACCCTCCCTGCCAGGGATAACGATCGGAAGACACGCACGGCGAGATCGGCCGGTATCGGATGGGATAGCGATCATGCGTGGTGTGGGGTGGCTTCGTCGGCGTGCCCGGCCGGATGCGCCTGTACCGGTGGCGGAGCAGTCGCGGATCGAACTGTTGGAGCAGCGGCTCTCCCGGCTACGTGAGCCACGGTCAGCGGGCTGGTGGATCGCCCTGGCGGTGGTGCTGACGGTATCGACAGTCGCGCTGACCGGTTGGCTGCTCCTGCGTGGCGTCGCCGCGCCCAGTGCCAGACCAGTCGCCACGGGGAGCGCCAGCTCTGCCCCCACACCGACAGGGCCCACGAGCGTCGAAGTCTCCACGGCTACCAGCGAGGCCATACGTACCGCGCTGACAGCTGGCGCGGCGGTCGGGGCCGCGTTCACCCTCGCCCTAGCGTTTCGCCGACAGCGCCACCAAGAACTCACGATGGTGTTGACCGCACTGCAGGCTGAGCGCGACGCAGCCTTCGCCGAACGCGACGCGGAGCGAGACGCCGCACACGCCGAGCGAGTTGCCGAGGACAACCAGCGCGACGCGCTCGAACGGCGTATCACCGAGCTGTACACCAAGGCCGCTGAGCAGCTCGGCCACGACAAGGCCGCCGTCCGGCTGGCTGGCATGTACGCGCTGGAGCGCCTAGCTCAGGACAACGAGGGCCACCGTCAGACGATTGTCAACGTCATCTGCGCCTACCTGCGGATGCCCTACAGACCCCCCACGCCCTCCGATCCGGAGCAGGAGCGGCGGGAAGCGCTACGAGCCGCGCGGCGTCGGTACCACGCAACTCGCAATGGTCATTCTGGCGTCACTCAGCCGGCCGATCACAGGGTTCAGGGAGGGGACCCAGAAGGAGAGCGTCAGGTACGGCTCACGGCCCAGCGCATTCTCGCCGATCATCTTCGGGATGACCGCCCAGTGGACGAACGCGAAACGCCCCCGCCCGGTCTGCATTTCTGGGACGGCATACGTATCGATCTGACCGGCGCTACGCTGATCGACTTCGACTTCTCCCATTGTCGCGTTGCTGTAGGCGTCTTCCGCGAGGCGACCTTCTCCAGGATGGCCCGGTTCCATGGAACCACCTTCGCCGAAGCCAACTTCAGGAAGGCCACCTTCGCCGGGGAAGTCCGGTTCTTCGATGCCACCTTCGCCGGGGAAGCCTACTTCAGCGAGGCCACCTTCGCCGGGGCAGCCTGGTTCGGCGAGGCCACCTTCGCCAAGTTTGCCTACTTCTGGGAGGCCACCTTCGCCGAACGATCCTACTTCCGCGAGGCCACCTTCGGCCAGCATGCCAACTTCAGCCAGGGCACCTTCGCCAGGAAAACCTGGTTCGACGAGGCCACCTTCGGCCAGCTTGCCGACTTCAGCAGAGCCACCTTCTCCGGAGGAGCCAACTTCAACGGCATGATCGGCTCGATCAGCCTGGAGTGGGCCCGTGTGACCGATCCCGGTGAGGGTTACCAGTGGCCGCCAGGGTGGCACGTTGTGATTAGACCAGACGGGTCCAGTCTGATTAAAAGCGCGTCAGAGCGGCAGCCTCCGGAGGCTGGGGCTAGCCAACAGAAGGCGTGAGCACAGCCTGATAGCTGTCTGACTCGCACGGCCGCCGGCCTCGGCGTCGTCGTCGGGCACCTCCACCCCTCCCCACCGTTAAGTCGGCATCCTCGGGAGCAACCCCCTGGTCTTCCGCGTGCGTGAGCGGTTATCCGTAGGGACAGTGGCCTCCTTGAAGGAGTGGCAGCGCCACGGACAACTTTCGGGCGACGGGGCACAACGGCCCGGAAACTGGGTGTTCTGCCAGGTGTGCACCTACGAGGTGAAGCGGCGGCAATGGGGCCCGAGCGGGAGATCGGGGAGGTACCGGTGCAGCCGGCCGAACATGCAGCCGCCGGAGCTGCCGCAACGGACCCCAGCCTGGAGGCCAGGGTGGAAGGAGCATGTTCCGGCTGTTGGCCCTACCGGCACGGGCCAGCAACGGAGCCGGGGTCAGTCGGCCCCGGACACGCCCGCTAGGAGCACGCCCGCCCGACGATCGTCACCACGCCGCAATGGAGCTGGGGCGCGACGGCCCAGGAGGCGAGGAAGGTCCTGCACGTCGAGGGCGTGAAGTTCGCCTAGCCGCAATGGAGCCAAGGCGCGATGGCCTCGGAGGGTGCAACGCCGGGGTTGATCTGCAGACCGTCATCACGCCGCAATGGAGCCGGGGCGCGACGGCCCCGGAGACACCGATCGTGGAGGTCGGCCACTACATCGAGGTGCACAATCCGCAATGGAGCCGAGCCCGGAAGCCGGGGTGAAACCGGGGCCCTCGTAGTGCAAGAGCTTGGTGATCACACCCCAATGGAGCCCAGCGCCGAGGCTGGGGTGAAACCTATGGCCCCCGCCGGGGCAGGACTGGCACTCGCCGCCGCAATGGAGCCCACCTCGGTGCTGGGTGAGACCCAGAAGCAGATCGACAAGGTATCTAAGCAGATGGGGCCGCAATGGAGCCCAACGCCAAGGCTGGGGTGAAACGCCCACGATTGCACCGAGGTGTGCGGGGGGCATGCGCCGCAATGAGGCCCAGCCCCGAGGCCGGGGTGAAACTCGGGCAGGTGGACCCGATCACGGCCGATCTCAAGCCCGCAATGGAGCCGGGGCACGCAGCCCCGGAGGCCCGCTGGCCACCATCGCCCACGCAATGGACGTCCAGCCACAATGGAGCCGGGGCGCGGCGGGCCCCGGAGACCGCCAGGAGATCGACCGCTTGCAGAAAATGCTCAAGACGCCGCAATGGAGCCCAGCCCCGAGGCCGGGGTGAAACCGGGTGTCCCATACCGCCCTGCCGGAGGCGTCATCCCGCAATGGAGCCCAGCCCCGAGGCCGGGGTGAAACTTGAGGTCAACATCGATGGCGATCCCACTGGCTGCCCACAATGGAGCCGGGGCTCGACCGCCCCGGAGACGGGACGGTACCCCAAGCAATCCCCCTCTCCGGTGGATCTCCCAATGGAGCCGAGGCGCGGCGGCCCCGGAGACCGCGTACGTCTTCGCTGGCCGGTGTCAGGAGATCGTCCCGCAACGGAGCCGGGGCGCGGCCCCGGAGACACCCCCGACGAGCTGGACATCCTGGCCGACAAGCACATGCCGCAATGGAGCTGGGGCGCGACGGCCCCGGAGACTCGTCGAGGAAGCCGGCGGTATCGCTCACGTAATCGGGCCGCAATGGAGCCGGGGCGCGACGGCCCCGGAGACCGAATCGACGACGTGGTGTTCATCGAGACCACGCAGGTGCCGCAATGGAGCCGGGGCGCGACCGCCCCGGAGACTCGGCGAACGGTCCGCGGCCGATCTGGCGAGCTACACGCCGCGTTGAAGCCGGGGCTCGATGGCACCGGAGACTCCCCGGACCCGAGGTACTCGCTGGCGAGTACCCCACCTAGCCGCAATAGAGCCGGGCTCGACGGGCCCGGTGTCTGCGGTCTCGACCGTACTGCGACGTGGCTAATCCTCTGTTCTGTTGTCAAGAAGCAGAACAGCGATCAAACGGCCGCGGCGAAGAGGCCTAGACCGAAGTGCGACAGGTGGCCGAGCACGATGGGACCTTCGACAGGCTCAGTGAACTCCAGGTCGATACGGTAGCCGGACGGGGAACCGGCGGCTTTCCTGTCGCGCCAGCGGCGCCGTACGAAGCCGACGAACTCCGAACCGGGGTTCCTCGCGGTGACCACGAGCTGGGGGAATTGTTCCCCACGGTAGCCCAGCTCCCTGATCACCTCCTGCTGCAGATATTCGGCGGGCTCCTGTCTGGGCTTGCGGTGGCGGGAGGGCACGAACGGTGTGACGGACGTCCAGTGCCGTTCGGCAGGGCGGTGCCACTCGTTAGGAAGAAGATCCTCCTGGCCGCAGGCCGTCAGGAGCATGGTGAGGTCGCGGGGCCCGGTGACACCGTTCGGGACGCCGATTTCGCGGCGGGCCACGGTGTTCAGCGCATCAACCTCGCGAGGGGTGAGGCCGCCGGGGGCCCAGACGATGACCTCGTCGATTCGCCCGTCGCCGTCGCCGTCGTAGGGCAGGAAGTGCGCGTGACGATGCCCGTCTGCCAGCGGCCTGCCGTCCGCCGACTTCCCTGCGAGCAGGCTGTCGAAGGCTTCTGCGCGCCGGGTTAGCACCTTGATGCAGGCGCCGCGCAGCGCGTCCATGAGTGGGACCGCGTGCGCCATCGGCGGCTGCACCACGCCGCTCACCGCCAGTCGCACCACGCTGGTTCGCTCCGCCGTACGGCGGGCGGGCCGGGACACCCGCGAGGGCACCGGCACGGCGTACGTGATCTTCCTTGTGCTCGGCGGATAGAGCAGCTTCCCTGCGCGCACATCGACAGGTCGCAGGACCAGCGCTGTCAGGTCGAGCGGCAGCACAGGGCAGAGCACCTCGGCAGGTTCGTGTCCGTCGCCCAGTTCCTCTCCGTCCAGGCCGACGGGCTCGGCACGGCCGTGACTATATGCGTCGGGCGGCACGGCGGGCAGCAGTTCGACCTCGCAGGTGGAGTCGGCTCTCCCGATGTAGGGGATCGATCTGGCCAGCCGGGCCAGTGCGTCGGACTGCTCTGGATCCAACTCTCCAGGCCAGATCGCGTAAATGGCCTGATCGCCGTCGAGCACGGCGAAGGCGTCCATGGCCTTGTCGGTGCTGGCCTTCCCGGCACGGTGTTTGGTGTCGGGGTAGTAGTGCCGCGAGTGCGCGATGCGGTACGGCGGGATCAGGTAGGAGGGCGGCACGGCGAGCCGTGCCAGCAGGCCACCGACCACCTCAGCGTCCAGGTCCGGCGCTCTGAGCTGCCAGACCGAATACAGGGCGCGCAGCAGCCGCCAGGGCGACGGCGGCAGCTCCACTGCTCCCTCGTTGACGTAGCGCCCCCAGGGGGTGGCGTGGTAGCGCCCCCACGGGAAGCGCATGGCCAGGACGACCGCCATGTCAGCCCTTCCATAGCACGGTGATCGGGTCGGCGCTCACCCCTGTGGCGGCGATGAGCTCGCTGATGCGGGTTTCCAGTTCCGCCTGCTGTGGCAGGTCCTTGGGCTCCTCGACGACCTCCAGGTCGCAGGCGGTGCGCAGCCGGAGCCCACGGGACAGCAGCGTGCGGATCTCCCACAGTGCGGTGAGCACAAGCAGCTCGGTGATCTCGGGGCCGAGGCCGTAGGAGGCGAGCAGGTCGACGTCCACGACGAACATGGCCTTGATCTCGCCGGCGTTCCACTCCACCCGGTGGAACGGGACCGAACCGTAGCCCTCGCTGGTGCCACCGCCCTCGCCGAGCTGGTGACGCACATGGTCGGCCTTGCGTCCCCCGCTTACCACCTCGCGGACGTCGTACGCCTCGATAACGGCGGAGACCGCACGGGTGAACCTGGGCTGGCCGAGCCATTCCTTACGGCTGAAGAAGACCCCGTGAAGGAGGCAGAACGGGTCGAGCCCGAGGACCGCGCGGGCCATGAGAGGGTAATCGAGCGGGGTGTCCTTGACCAGCCCGAGCCGGTCGCGAATCACGTCCATCATCGGCGTGCCGTCCAGGGTGGCCTCGCGGACGAACGCGGAGGCCAGTCGGTGCGCCTCCTCACGGCTGGAGGTCAGGTACACCTCGGGGTCGTCCCTGCGGTGCACACGCACATACGGCAGCGCCTCGATCAGGGGGACGGGCCGATGGGACGCGCGGTCCCAGGCCATGCCCTCCAGGCGATTGGCCATCGACTGGACCGACTCCACCAGCAGGCTGTCGCCCCCCTGCGCGCGCTGGAACTTGGCCGAGCCGATGTCGGGGAAGTTGGTGGCCTGGAAGGTCGAGCCGAGCAGGGGCTGCAGGTCCGCGGTGAAGCGCAGGCGAGGGCGGTCGAGGGGAATCATGCTAAAGCTCCTTGTGAGTCACGATCCTGAAGAGTTTCGAGCTGGGGGACCTCTGCGACGCAGATCCGTGTCAGGGAGCCTTCCCGGTCCTTCTGTCCGGTCAGGAGCAGGAGTGCCGCAGCCAGCCGCGTGCCGTCAACGCGAGAGGCGGGCAGGGCGGGGACCCTCAGCTCCAGCCCAGCAAGCCGCAGGCGAAGCAGCGTGTCGGCGGCGACGGCATCCACACCGCCGGCGATGAGCCGGGAGACCCAGTCGGGCCGCGGCGCGAGCCGCACCTGGTGGAGCCGACGGTCACCGCTGCGCCGGTCGCGCACCCGCACTGTGAGATCACCGGTGCCGAAGAACGGGATGAGTAGCGACACGGCCCAGCCGGGCACGGCGTGCTCAGACCGCGGCCAGGCCGACTTCGTACGGGTCGCGCAGCCGAGCGTCAGCAGCCCGCGCAGGAAGTCGGCCACCAGGCCATCACGTGAGGGATCTGTCACGAACCGGTCGATCAGCCCGATCGGCAACCGCTGCCCGAAATCGAAAGCTGTCTGCACACCACGAGCTGTGCCATCCTCGCCGTTCAGTCGCGGCCGATCGTCCTGCGCCTTGATAACCCGGATCCGGTGCGCCTCGGCGAGCGCCCTCGCCAGTGTCGAGCCGAACAGGTCCACGCCGCTGCCGGGGGCAGCCTGCCAGGCTCCGCCGCCGGCGCGGGTGAGCAGCCCGCGAATCCCGGGCCCGGTGGTGGCGGGGTCGTCGCACAGCCCAGCGAAGCCGGCGGCCAGCCGCAACTCCTCCCGTCCGTCGTCGAGACACTCCAACGCCGCGAGCCAGTCGGGTCGCTCCTTCGGCTCATACGGTGAAACGCGCGAGCGCGTCTGTCCGGAGCGACCGACCAGCTCGTGTAACCGACCGAACTCGATCACAAAGCGGGCCAGCGCGTTCGGCCCATCACCGGCCGCGACAGCGAACGCCTCGCGCTCGACCCGGCGCAGCGCTGCGGCAACGGCGCTGGTCGGTCCTGCCCTGCGCACCTGCTCCAGCCAGGTGTACGGTCGGCGCAGCAGCCCCTCTTCGGGGCGGACGGCGACGGCGATCCGGCCGGCATGGATCGCGAGCGGGTTCTGGCCCAGACGTTCGGCGATCACGAAGCGGTGGAAGCCCGTCAGCCCGCGGTCCACCCCGAGCGAGGCCAGAGCCAGGGCGAACTCCAGCCCGGAGGTAGCCTGGCGGCGCCGCCACTGGGCCCGGCCCTCTCCGATGAGGTGAGCCACCTCCCCGGCACCGGCGGGCTGGTCCCACAACGGCACCCACTGCTCGCCCTTGACCGACTCGGCCTCCGCCGCACTGCCGTGCCCAAGCGGCGTCGACCGGGTGAAGAACGGCTTGGCCTCCCCGGCTCTGGCCGCGCCGTTGCGCCGCACCGCCGCGCTCGCGAACAGGAGCGTGCCCTCCATGACGAGAACGAACGACCAGGGGTTGGCAAACCCCTCACCCCGCTCGTCGGCCGCCGAATGGATACCGCCCGCGCGTCCGGGGTCGTACTGTCCGACCGTGTCACGCAGGTAGGCGACATCCTCCCGGCCCAGCAACGCGGCCTCGGCCCACGCGCGGCTCTCGGACACCTTGGCCTTCGGACCCATGAGCCGCAGCAGCCGGTCGTAGTAGGTCGCCGACAGGTCCTGCCGACCGAAGTTGCCGCCGGTCCCGGCCAGAGCGTTGAAGGCGAGGTCGTCGAGGGTCAGCGTGACCGCGACGTCCAGCCAGGGCAACGCGTCGTCGGACAGGACGGACCGGCAGAGCCGGATCACATCGATTTTGCGATCCTTGGCCCACAACTCGTCCTTGGCACCGCCCCACCCGCGCCGCCGTCCCTCCGCGACAACGCGCTCACTCCCCAGGATCGCCTCGCGCAGGGGACGGAAACGGTCGTCGTCGAGGTCACGTACGGCGGCCAGCGACTCCTCGGCGGTACGACTCTTGCCGTTCCCGGCGAATCCCGAGCCGGAGTTCCACGGCGAGACGATCGGCGCGGGGACGTAGCGGCGCACCAGCCAGGTGAAGAGGTCGTCCTCGGTGAGGACCGTGTCGAGCACGGCAACGTCGCCGCGCCAGTGCAGCCGGGCGCGAGGGTCGACCTGAGTCGCGACGACCCGGAGCAGGCCGAGTGCCTGAAGGTAGCCGGCCAGGACGTCGGCGCGGCAGCCGAGCAGCGCGATCCTGTTCACCGGCGTTATCCCTCCTCTCGATAGCGCTTGCTGACCCGCATGTCGGCGATGCGCACGAGCGCCTCCAGATAGGCCAGCCGGAACGGTCCCAGGTCCGGACGGTCCCGTAACGTCACCGCGCGTTCCGTCCATGAACCAGGCGTCCACGAACCGGCCGACGTGGAGCCGGACGCGTCGGCAGCGCCGATCCGCAGCGATGACGTCGAGAGCGTGACTGCGGCCATGTGCTCCCCGGTCGTCAGCTCGAACGCCGGGGTGCGGTCGCCGTCCGCGACGCCGAGCAGTAGCGGCGGTTGCTGCAGCGCCTCATCCGCGACCGAGCGCACGCTGATCCGCACCCGTCCGTGGTGTGCGGCGACCAGGTAGACGATCAGGCCGCGCTCCCGCCGATTCTCCAGCAGGCAACACTCGGGGCTGGTCAGCAACAGCGCGCTGACCAGCTCGTGCCGCAGATACCTCCGGGAGTGCCGCCCACCGCCGCCCGGCGACTTCGCGAGCAGCCCGTCGGGCGGGTTCGGGCTGGCTCTTCTAAGCGTCGCCTGGAACACCTCATGGCACTTGCCCAGGTCGTGGTAACGCCCGGCCAGTACCGCCGCCTCGACCAGTCCGACGGCCAGGCCCGGAAGGCGGAGGCCCTCGGCTACCGCGGCGACCTCCTCCTCCACGTCGGAGAGGTGCCGGGCGAGCCCCACCCACTTTCGGCCCTGAGACAGCAGGTCATCTCCGATGGCGTCCCCATCCGCCAAGGGACCGACCGACTCTTCGTCCTCTGCGGGCGGAGCGGCCGACTCGACCGGCGCGACGGGCTCGACCGGCGTTCCCACGGCCGGAGCCCATCCGAGCTCGGGGTCGTACCACCCGGCCCGCACGTCGGCCAGCAGCACGGCGCCGGGCACGACGTCGGCCCGCGAAGCCCACCGCCAGTGCCCTCCCACCCGGTCACGCACCCACAGCCGCCGCCCGCCATCGAGCGCAGCCAGTTTCCGGACGTCCGCGATCGGGGCCGGGCACAGCTCATCGCGTCTGGCCAGCGGCTCGTCCTCCGCAGGCTTGCCGTCGCTCGCGGTCCAGTCGCGCCAGGCCACGAAGACCCCGGTGTCATCACCGTCGCGGATCCACGGGCTGACGTCGATGTCCGCGCCCGTGAGATCGGGCATGGTGTCGAACAACTGAAGCAGATCACGGCGGCGCAGGACGGCGTGTAGTTCTGGCATCTGCTTGACCGGACGCCGCTGGAGCCCGGTGGAGGTCACCGCGATCCCCTCCAACTCGCCGAGCGCGGCCACCGCAGCGTCCATGTCCTCCTGCACATATGGAACGGCGGATGCCCGCCCGCCCGGTGGAAGGCCCCACAGCAGCGAGGCCGCAGCGTATTCCCCTCCGCGGTTGCACCGCCCCGCGCGCTGCACGATCGAACTCCACGGCGCCGCCTCGGTGAACAACGTCATCGACGTTATGTCGACCCCAGCCTCGAGAACCTGAGTGGAGATCACAATCCGGCCGCCGGGCGGGGGGTCGTCCGTGACGAGGTCCATCAGCTCCCTGCGTTCGACCGGTCGGAAACGGGAGTGGATCAGCACCACATCGGCCTCGGGCGCCTCCTTACGGAACGCCTCGCGCACCGCAGTGGCACGCTCCACGGTGTTGAGCACCGCGATAGTGCGCGTGCCCGGGCGGTGGCGAGCCAGCAGAGCCCGGGCCAGGGCCACGGCAAAAGTCTTGGGATCCGTCGGCAAATCGAGCCGTTCGACCGTCCTGGCTGCGTCGAGACGCTTCGCCAGTGCGCCGCCACGGTCCTCCGCCGTCAGCTCGACGGTGCGCAGCGCGGTCACGTCGTGGTCGACAGTCGACAACCCCTCCTCCGCGAGGGTCGCCGACATCCACATCGTCGCGGTCGGCGCCGCCGTACCCAGGCTGTCGCGCAGTCCCTGGAGCTGGGCGCTCGTCGGCACCGCGGGACCGAGCAACTGCGTCTCGTCGAAGACCCACTGAGTGTCGGAGTGCAGCAGAGCATAGGAGATCGGCCATCTCGGCCGGGACTCCGCATACCCACGCATGAGCGCCCGACTCAGCACCATGTCCTGCGTGCCGATGAGGACGGCCCGCTTGTCGGGCACGAGCTGCCAGGCGTCGTCCTCCCGATCCGTCCCGCCCATGAGCATCTGGAGGATCACGGAGTCGTCACCGGACACCTGCTGGGGATCGGGTGAGGATCGTTCACCGAGGTTGAACAGCCACCGGGCCACTTCCCCGGCCGTCTGCTCCACCAGCGTCCGCAGCGGCAGCACATAGACCAGCCGACGGGGAGTGTCCTCGGGGAACGCCGTCGTGCGCCACAGCCAGGGCAACACGGCCGCCAGCGTCTTCCCCGCTCCCGTCGGAACCCTCAACAGATCCGGCAGCCCTTCCTCGGCAAGTCGCACCTGATAGGGGTAAGGAGGCCTCGCCTCACCTACTGCACGGGCCACGAACTCGCTGAACTCACCCACGTGCGGGCCATCATTCATATGGGGCTCCCTCGCGACGCGTTAACGTCTCAAACCTGAAGCTCGTCGAGGCTGGGCACTGTAGCGGCACCGACCGACATTTCGACGGTCTCATCGAGCAGGTCAGCCAGATGCCACACCTGCTGTAGAGCGTCAGGCAGCGCAGGTGCGGGCGGCCCGTTTCTCGGCGACCATCTGATCGACGTTCTTGGTCTTGTAGTCCGCCTGGGCCTGCTGGTCCGGGATGTACCGCCAGCGACCGCCCTCGTAGCGGAACTGGTAGGTGAACGACACGATCAGCCGGTTGACCCGCACGTCCGCTATGTCGCCCCGCAGGGTGACGCCGGTGATCTCGAACCGCAGACCCTCGGCGATCGGCTTGCACAGCTGGAACAGGCGGACGTAGTCGTCACGGCTGATGAGCGCCTGGGCCTCTGGCACCCAGGCGTCCCAGAACTCGCCATAGCCGCCCGCTGAGTAGGTGTCCATCAAGGCCTGCGCGGCCTGCCGGGCGGCGACCTCGGTGCGCTCCTGCTGCGGCTCCTGGCCTTGGTCGGCTTGCTCGACGACAGGGTTTAGGTCACCGCTGCCAGACGACCCGGGCGCTTCGGCCGTCGGCGGCTTCAACACGACGACGAGCGCGACGAGGCAGATGGCGATGATGGCGGCGGCGACGAGCGACACGGTGAGGGCTATCAGGCGGGCGGACAAAGTGGACCCCCAGATGATCAGTCGGCGGGTTTGAGACGCATGAGGCCTCGCTCCGGTTGGCAGACCCCGACTCGTTTGTGCGCGAGCTAAGGAACGCGCTGATCGAACTACGTTGCCCGCATCCCCAAAGCCACGCCTGAGGCGTCAAGGCGTTGAAGCCGTTGCCACTCGGGGCATGTACTTACTATCTCGCCCGAGCGACTCCTGGCCGTTTCGCGGAAACCACCCCGGACGGAGTTGGGATTGGCCCGGGTAGAACGCGGAACGGCCTCCCAACTGGCGGCCGCCGCCGATCCTTCGCTGCGCCGCTCATTACCCGCTCTGACCTGCGCGACCGTTGTCGACTCATCCCCGACCCGGCCGAGCACGTACTTACTGTGTCGACCACCACTCGCCTAGAACGGCCCTGTCACATGATGGCCCGACGGTTGGGGTCAGACAGAAGGTCCTTGAACCGCCGTAGATGTGTCGTAACGTGCCGGGCATGGCTACTGAGCAGATCACCGTGCAGGTCGACGCGCTGGAGATGCCTCACCTCAAGGCCATGGCCGAGAGCAAGGGGAAGTCCCTGGAGGTCTACGCCTGCCTGGCCATCCGGGAGCGGCTCCTTCGGGACACGATGCAGCAGCTCCATGAGGACGGATACGCCGGCCTGTCTCATGAGGAGATCGCCGAGAGCGAGCTGGCCGTCGAGCAGGCGCTGGAGGAGGAGCGCCGCGAGGCGCGCAAGGAGCGCCTGCGCGCGTCCATGCAACGGCTCCGCGAGTCCGGCGCTCTCGACGCCGAAGAGGAAGCGGCGTACGACGAGTTCGTACGGTACAGGGACGCGCCCAAGGAATCCGACAACGACAAATAGCCAGCGACTGCGAAGGGTGATCATCACGGGTGCCGGCGACTGCCGACGAGGGGGAGGGGGTCGCGCCTCGTCTCCGCAGGTCGGCCGCCTCTCCCCCTCCCCGCGTCCTGGTCTGCACGACACTCCGCGGCCGGTCATTTCGGCACGTCAGAGGGCCTACAGCTCACGTCTACACGGGCCCGCAGAGTGCAGACCACATGCAGACGCGGGATGTAGGCCCTCTCGCGTCACGCTGCGTGCAACTACGCCGTGGCCAGCAGGCCCCGCCCGGCGGCCGTCAGCAGCGCCGCTCGCGGCCGTACGACGCCCGTGGACCGGCGCCGCGAGGGGATGCCCGCCGCGTCGAGCAGCGCGGCCGTCCTCATCTCCGTGCGCTTGCCGGCCTCCCAGCCCATCCTCCGGGCGGCCAGCTCGGCGAGCTGCGCAGCGGGCACGAACTCGGCGCCGTAGGCGACCACATCGTCGGCCAGGGCTTCCAGGAGGGCCAGGGCCTCGGCCGGAATCGGCTGCGGTTCGGCCTCCAGGGCCAGCGTGGCGGCCACCTGCGCATGCTCGGCCTCGTCCTCGTCCGTTCGCACGTAGACCTCGGCGGGGGAGAGCCCGGCGGCCGTCAGCGTCTCGACGTCGAGCAGGGGCACGCGGCCCAGCTCCCGATACCGATCAGCGCGAGCCTGCGCCACGGCGCCCGCCATGTAGCCGACGCGCATCGGCAGGGCCACCTCCTCGCCGCCCGCACCGGCCACGTAGAAGGTGCCGGCGTCCTGCGGATTGTCCTGGCTGGTCGCAGGGGCATAGCGCCCGGGGTCCCATCCCCTGGCCTTCGCGCCGCTGCCGAACAGGAGATCGGCCTGCCAGTCCTGCAAACCCGGCCCGGCCGCGCGGAACGCCACCTGGCCCGCGATGGACTCGCCCAGCACATCCCGCTTGGCATCTTGTGAAGCGAACACCAAGCTCACGGCCGCCTTGCGGCGATCCGCAGCAGGTTCACGGCCGCCGCCTTCCCGGCCGGAGTGAGGCGCGGGTACTCGTCCACGATGACCACGAGCGCCGGCCGCTCCGGAGAGGCCTGCCACGCGTCGCCCATGCCGAGCCGCCGCAACAGCTTGGTACGACCGACAGCGAGCGCCACGGCGTCCGTGAGCGCGGCTTCGCAGTCCTCGGGGGACAGCGCCACCCTGCCCATCACGGCCGCCTGGGGTGCCTGCCCGACCCCGCTCGGGTCCAAGTCCCAGACGTGCGTGTCGGCCGCCGCGCCGAGCCCGTCCGCGATCAGCCGCAGCAGGATCGACTTACCGCCGCCCGACGCGGCCAGGATCAAGCTGTGCTTGCTTGCGAAGGCGCTCGCGACCTGGGCACCGTCGAGCCGCTGGCCGAGCCAGATCCGGTCCCGCACCGTCCAGGCCTGTCGCGCGTAGTCCGGCACCGACGGCATGACCGCCCACGGGTCGCTCTCAACGATCCGCAGCGTGGCGCGAGCGCGACGGTCCCGGTGCGGCGTTACCAAAACGCCAGCTTCCCGGACGTCGAGCAGGGTTTCGAGGTCGGCCGAGGCACGGACGATGTCAGAGGGCTTCCCCTGGCGCAGCTGCACGAGCACGGACCAACCCCAACTCGTCGCCTCGGCGACAGCGGGCGCACGCTGATCTTCTCCAGGGCCAGCGCACGGCGTACGGCCTCCATCGCCGCCTGCGGGGTCGAGCAGTCCGCGATCGGGATGGCCGACAGCTCGCCGTCCTCCCGCACGTCGGCCCCGTCGCGGACGACCAGCAGCGCGCGGCGCCGGTCATGTTCCCGCCGGATGCTCCCGCCCACGGCCGCCAGGCCGAGCAGGCCAGCGGCAGGGAGGGCGGCAGGGCTGGCCAGGTGGACGACGGCCGCGACCGCGTCGCCGAGCAGGCCGTTAAGCGCACTGAAGATCGGGGAGAGCAGGGGATCCGCCGGCCTCGCCATGTGGACCACCTCGCCCACGGTCACCGTCCACGCGCCAGCAGCCACGGGGAACTTGCCGACCTTCGCCCCGGTGAGCCACGGCCAGGCGGCCACCTTCAACACGGCACAGGCACGGCGGGCCCTGTTCTCCTGAAGCTTCGCGTACGTCGCGGCGTGCTTCTCGGCGACGGGTCCGCGGTGGGTCCCTCCGTCCCGGAGATGCCCAAGCAGGGCCCAATTCCAGCCCCGCTCCCAGAGGTTGAGGGGCGTCCGCAGGGCCCCGCGCCCGGCCACGCTCACGGCGTACCGCAGGGCCCCGCTATCGCTCGGCGACAGGGGCCGACCAGCAGGGGCACGAACGGCATCCAGAGGGGCCGGAGTGGCTCCTGTGGCCAAGGGGGCATCCGTGATCGCGCGAGTCACGGAAACGGCCGCAGGAGCGCGCTCAGGGCCGCTCAGGCCGATCTCGACGGCGTCAGCGCTCATCGGTGCCTCCCTCGACGTCAGCGGAGCAGAAGGTGTGCATCTGGTCGCGGCCACAGCGCGGACAGGCGGTGCCGTCGGCTACGTCGGCGTCCAGCTTCCGGACCACGTCATCGAACCGGCGCAGGTGCTCGTAGTCGCCGAAGTTCGGGTCGGCGGCGAACTTGTGGGCGTACTCGACAAGAGCCAGGGGCTCGTGATCAGCCAGGACGGCCTCGATGCGCTTGAGCATCCGGGAGCGCAGCCAGGCCGGGGCCTTCCGGTAGTGGTCCGGCATCTGGCCGAGCACGTCCCCAGCCATCCGGGAATGATCTCCCTGGTTCGCCGAAGGCGTCTGCGCGGCGCCTCGCGCGGTACGGACCGTACGCTCGCCTACGGCGAGAAGAGAAGACTGCTTTTGATCTTCGGACGGTTCATTGGATGGTTCTACGTACGGTTCGGGTGCAACGGTCGCACCCCGTTCCTGCGACGGTCGCACCCCGTTGTCGGCGACGGTTGCACCCCGTGGGCTACGAGGTGCGACCGTTGCACCCCGCTCAACGAGGTGCGACGGCTGCACCCCGTTGGGGTCATTGATGGGCTCGGTGACCACGGTCTTACTCTCGGCCGCCTTGCGTTCCCGGCGCTGCCTGCGCCTGTCCTTGACGGCCTTCACGGCGGCCTGGAACCGCCCGAGATGGGCCGGGTTATCGCGGTCAAGGTTCAGGTTCAAATCCCAGCCCTGGGGCCTGTGATCGGCACGCTTTACGTATGCCGCCACGATCGCCGGGTCGCAGGGGGTGATGATTCCCGCAGCCTCCAGGATGTCGAGCTGCTCGCGTACGGTCCGCTCACTGAGCCTCGTGTAGGTCACGAGACGCGCCACCGAGGGGAACGCTCCACGGCCGTCAGGGCTGGCGTGGTTGGCCAGGCCGACGAGAACGAACGCGGCGGACGGCTCGTCCACGGGGGCGTGGTTGAGCGCCCATGAGATGGCCTCGACGCTCATGCCGTCACCCCCGACAACGGGGACAGGCTCTTGCAGGTAGGCAGTTCTGCCCGGCCCATACCGGTACGGTGGGACAAGGTTCGCTCCTGTTCGCGCAGGTGGGGACCCAGACCCCGGGCCGGTGTTGCTGCACCGACCGGGGTCGCTCTGTTTCGGGGGCTGGCCCTCGCGGGCCGGGCGTTGTGTCAGGGGGTCTTGAGCTCGTCCCGCAGCAGCCGCGCCCACTCCTGACGGCACTTGAGCGCCCGCTGGATGGCGGCGGCGGACGGGGCCGTGTCCAGGTCGCCCGAAGCGATCAGGCGCCGCAGTTCGACCCGGTGCTGGTCCAGAGAACGGCCGCGCGGCGGGGTGGTGGACGAGGGCCCGCCCGCCCCCATCCGCTGCTGCTCAGAGGGCTTGGACGAGGACGCCGACGAGGGGAGGGGACGGGGGCCCGCACCGGCTCGGGACGGGTCGCCCGGGTGCCGTGGTCCAGGTCGGTGAAGGCGGCCAGGATGATCGGCAGGGCGGTCACCACGGCGACGGCGACCACGGGGCCGAGGATGTGCAGCACCAGGGCCGACAGGCTGAACTCGTCGGCCACGCCGGGCAGGTGGCGCCAGGCGTTCATGCCGAGCGTCAGCGTGAGGAACAGCCACTCGATCCGGGTCAGGGTCTTGGACTGAATCGGCTGGCCACGGGTGCCGAGGTAGGCCTTCGCGCCGACGACCACGAGCAGGGCCAGGGACATGAACGGCTCAACGAACCACGCGAAGATCCAGGCGGGGGACCACATCGCGGCGCCCTCGGCCGCGAACACCTGCACTCCGGCCGTCGACCAGGTCAGCGCCAGGGCAAGCGACACCATGGACGCGCCCACGAGCAGGCGCCGCATGCGCGCGGCCTGCCAGGCCCGCATGACCGGGTCCTGGGCGAGCTGGTGAAGCCGCGCGGCCTCGTGTGCCTTCTTGCGCCGCTTGCGTACGCGGTCCGTGTCGAGCCGGAGCGGGGTTTCGTCGTTCTGCAGCTCGGCGAGCAGGGCGGCCTCGCCGACCTCGGCCCGGAGCTGGCGCACCCGCTTGGTCTCGCCGTCGACGGCCGCCGACGCGGCGGGGGCGGTCGCGGGCTGCTGGCTCGCCAGAAATGCCTCGGTCTCGCTGATCAGCGCGGAGACATCTTCCGGCTCGGGGGTTCCTGTAACGTCGTGCATGGGTCCTCTCCTGGTTGAGCAGGTGGGGGTCAAGGCCCCGAGCAGCGCGGGAACGTTGCTTGGGGCCGATTTGGGATCAGGCGACCTTGTCGCCGAGGACGTCGCGACGTCCCTCGTAGGTCTCGACGAGGTGCAGGAGCAGGCCGACGGACCGGCCGAGCGCTCCCGTCTGCTCCTCGCCGTCGGGGAGCCGGTATCCGTGCTTCTCCAGGACCTTGGTGACGTCGTAGATCAGGCCCGTGGTGAACCTGCTGTCGTGAGTGCTGCCGTCGGCCATCGCGTAGCTCCGATCCGTGAGTCGCGGGGTGGGGATCAAGGCCATGAGCAGGTGTTGCAACACCGCTGGAGCCGTTCAGGCGTTTGGCCTGGTCGCCGACGCATCTAGCCCGGACGACGCGCAAACTAACCGTGAGCAGCCTTCTAGGGTTGAGCCATGACGCTGCGTGTGGTGATCGTCGACGATGAGGACCTGATCCGCACCGGACTGCGGATCATCATTGAGTCCGAGCCGGACCTCAGCGTCGTGGGCGAGGCGTCGGACGGCGCCGAGGCGGTGTCCGTCGTCCGCGCGACGAGGCCCGACGTTGTGCTCATGGATGTGCGGATGTCGCCCGCGAGGCCCCGGCTCGCTATCCCCGGTCACAATCCATCACCTTCAGCTCCTGATGGTGCTTTTGTCCGCTCTGCGGTGGACGGCATCCAGGCGACGCGGGCCCTCACCGCTGCCGAGGGCGCGCCCAAAGTGCTGGTGGTGACGACGTTCGAGAACGACGACTACGTCTACGAGGCGCTGCGGGCCGGCGCGAGCGGCTTCCTGCTCAAGCGGGCGAGGGCGGACGAGCTCGTCCAGGCGATCCGGGTGGTGGCGGCGGGCGAGTCGCTGCTGTTCCCCGCCGCCATCCGGTCGCTGGTCGCGGCCCGCGGCGCCGCCCGCGCTGTCCCCGGCATCGGCCGGCTGACCACGCGTGAGGGGGATGTGCTGCGGTTGATGGCACGCGGCCTGTCGAACGCGGAGATCGCCGCCGAGCTCGTCGTCGGCACGGAGACCGTCAAGACCCACGTGGGGAACGTCCTGGCCAAACTGGGCGCCCGCGACCGCACGCAGGCGGTCGTCGCCGCCTACGAGTCGGGCTTCGTCTCCCCCCGCTGAACCTTTCCGGGGCGAACCCCGGTCACCTGCCGGTCAGGCGCCACAGCGAGGTGATCTCCGCTGCTCGGGCGGCGCACGTGGGTTGATGTCGGTGGCGACGACGTGATCGAACCCCTGGCGAGCCAGCACGGCGGCCAGCACCCCGGTCCCCGTGCCGAGGTCGAACGCGGTGTGGCGGGCGCGGCCGAGCGGCGCCCGGGCGACCAGGTCGACGTACTCCCTCCTGACCGGGGAGAAGACACCGTAGTGGGGATGGACGCGAGCGCCGAGGAAAGGTATCTCCACGCCCTTGAGACGCCACTGGTGCGCCCTGATCACCCCCAGCAGCTCGGTGAGGGCGACCGCCATCGGCTCGTGGGGCGTGCCGTACGCCTCGGTGCACGCGTCCCGTACGTCCGGAGCCCTGCGCAGGTCCAGGGCGTAGGTGTCGTCCAGCACCACGACGAGCCTGCCCAGGATGCGGGCTCGCTCGCCGCGGGCCCGGCGGTGAACGCGGAAGGCCTCACAGAGGTCGTTCCCGGAAGCGAGGGGCTTGCGGTCGATGCGGCGGCTCATCGCCCGCAGGAGCTGACGTGCGTTGTGGTAGTCGCCTCTCCACAGCAACGCCGTGTCTTCGCAGGCGAGCCGGTAGGCGGTGCCGGCCTTCATGCGGTCGTCCGCGACGACGATCCGCCCGGGCGGCGGGGCGGCGCTCTCGGAATGCCAGCGGGCGGATCGGGTGATGCGGGCTTCGGTCCAGTGGATGGTGGACACGACGTACTCCTCGTGATCGACGTGTGCATGGGCACGAAGAGCACTTCGACGAGGAGCACGGCGGGCTCGCCCGTGCTACGGCACGGGCGTGGGTGACAGGGCAGGTAGGGTTACCGCTCCCGCGTCGAAGCGCGAGAGGAGGCGTCGCCGAGAACCATTCCGAGCGTCACGATCGGCCCTTTCAGAAAGACGCACACGAGGTTGGCACAACGCGCTGGGACAGGCAAACACGGACCGGGTGCGGAGCGGCGGGCTGCGCGGCGCCGACAAATCTTCCGCGGCTTTTTGGTTGATCGTCACGCCTGCCCGAGGTGGGGGCGCTTTGGCAGCGTGAGGACCGGAAGCGGCCGGCGCGATTCGCACACCGCCGTAGGGGACGAATCGGTGCGGCCATCACGGAAAAGGGGGTCCTCGATGGGGGACGGGATCAGGGCGCGGGTGTCGGTCACCGGGCTGGGCGCCATCACGCCGCTGGGCGCGGACGTGGCCACCACCTGGGCGGGCCTGCTGGAAGGACGGTCCGGCATCCGCCTGATCGAGGAGGACTGGGCCGAGAGCCTGCCCGTACGGATCGCCGGCCGGCTGCCGGTGGACCCCGCCGAGGTGCTGGGCCGGGTGACGGCGCGGCGGCTCGACCGCTGCCAGCAGGCGGCGCTGGTCGCCGCGCGGGAGGCGTGGGCGGACGCGGGGGCGCCCGGCGTCGAGCCCGAGCGCCTCGCCGTGGTGATCGGCACGGGCGTCGGCGGAGTCCTGACCACGCTCAGCCAGAACGAGATCCTCGAAAGGTCCGGCCCGCGCAGGGTCTCGCCCTACACGGTGCCCATGCTGATGCCCAACGGACCGGCGGCAGTGGTCAGCATCGAACTCGGCGCGCGCGGAGGCGCCCACACGCCGGTGAGCGCGTGCGCCACCGGCGCCGAGGCGATCGCGATGGGCCTGGACCTCATCAGGCTCGGGCGCGCCGACGTGGTCGTCGCCGGCGGGGCGGAGGCGTGCGTGCACGCGCTGACCCTGGCCGGGTTCGCCCAGGCCAAGTCCGTCTCCACGCGCAACGACGCGCCGCGGGAGGCGTCACGGCCGTTCGACGTGGGGCGCGACGGCTTCGTGCTGGGCGAGGGGTCCGCGCTGGTCGTGCTGGAACGCGAGGAGTTCGCCGCCGCCCGCGGCGCCCGGGTGCACGCCACCCTCGCCGCGCCGGGGTCACCTCCGACGCCTTCCACATCACCGCCGCCGACGCGGCCGGACAGGCGCGGGCGATGCGGCTCGCCCTGGCCGACGCCGGCTTGGACGCTCTCGACGTGGGGCACGTGAACGCCCACGCCACCTCGACCCCCACGGGCGACCTGACCGAGAACGCGTCGATCGCCGAGGCGATCGGGACGCATCCCGCGGTCACCGCGATCAAGTCGATGACCGGCCACCTGTGCGGGGCGGCCGGGTCGCTGGGCGCGATCGCCACCGTCCTCGCCCTGCGCGACGGGGTGATCCCGGCGATCCGCAACCTCGACGACCCGGACCCGGAGGTGAAGCTCGACCTGGTGGCCGGAGCCCCGCGCAGCGGCCGCTGGGCGGCCGGGCTGGTGAACTCCTTCGGCTTCGGCGGCCACAACGCGTCCCTGGTGTTCACCACCGCCTGAGCCGCGCGTCAGATCGGGCCGCGCCCGTCGAAGAGGTCGTCCGGCCAGGGGCTCTGGCTGCCGTCGCCGCTGCCGGACGGCCCCGGGGTGGGCTGCTGCGGCTCGGGCGAGGCGGGCTCGGGCGGCGGGGTGGGCACGAACTGCGTGTTCGGCAGCGGCCGGGGCGGTTCCGGCTCGTCCTCGCCGCGGAACAGCAGCATCCAGGTGACCAGCAGCAGCGCGAGCACGAGCGTGGCCAGCAGCGTCGAGGCGAGCACGACCGAGCGCCGGGTGGCCACCGGCGGCGGGGGCGGCCCGGGCGGAGCGGGCAGCGCGGGGGTGCGGTCGCCCAGCCAGTAATGCGCGAAGTCGGGCCCGTGCCGCCGCCCGATCAAC
The DNA here is from genome assembly GCF_002027145.1 of Microbispora sp. GKU 823. Lineage (NCBI taxonomy): Bacteria > Bacillati > Actinomycetota > Actinomycetes > Streptosporangiales > Streptosporangiaceae > Microbispora > Microbispora sp. GKU 823. The sequence continues at coordinate 28,303 of NZ_MWJN01000054.1, forward strand.
GTGCCGGACACCGTGACCGGGTCGAGGAACCGCTCGGCCCCCGGGCCGTTCGGCAGGTACGGCACGGCCACCCAGGGCGCGGGCCGTCCTGCATCGCCAGGACGGGAGGCGTGTCGGGAGAGACCCTGCCGCGCACCCGGTCCACCAGCGAGGCGCCCCACCCGCGTACGCCCGTCCGGCCCTGTGTTTCCCTGATCGCGCTGCTTTGCGCATCCTTGATCGCGGTGACGAACCGGTCCCTGGCGGCGGCGTCGAGGGCGGCGCCGCTGGACAGGACGGCCACCGACACCACCCGGCCGTCGGGTGCCTGGCCCAGATAGACGAGCCCGGCCGGGGCCGTCTGCAGACGCGCCTGCAGCGCGAACGCCCCACGTGGGGCGGGTCGCCGTACTGCAGCGGAGTGACCATCCTCCACATCAAAACACACGGGCGCGTCAGGGGGTGTGGCACGCGCCGGGACGGGCAAATGGGAGAGAAATGGATTCTCCAGCCGAGTCACGATTGAATAACGAGCATGACCGTTGCCGATGAACGCAGTGACCCGGAGCCCGGCGAGGGCGTGACGGAGCAGGAGGAGGACGAGGCCCGGCTGGACGCCCTGCGGGAGGCGCTGGCCGAGGTCCGGCGCGTGATCGTCGGACAGGAGCACATGGTCGAGCGGCTGCTGGTGGCGCTGCTCGCCCGGGGGCACTGCCTGCTCGAAGGCGTCCCGGGGGTCGCCAAGACGCTGGCCGCCTCGACGCTAGCCACCGTCGTGGGCGGCACGTTCGCCCGCATCCAGTTCACCCCCGACCTGGTGCCCAGCGACATCGTCGGCACCCGCGTCTACCACCCGAGCTCCGAGCGGTTCGACGTCGAGCTCGGGCCGGTGTTCGTCAACTTCCTGCTCGCCGACGAGATCAACCGCGCACCGGCGAAGGTGCAGTCGGCCCTGCTGGAGGTGATGGCCGAGCGGCAGGTGACGCTCGCGGGGCGCACCCACCCGCTGCCCCGGCCGTTCGTCGTGCTGGCCACGCAGAACCCGATCGAGTCGGAGGGCGTCTACCCGCTGCCCGAGGTGCAGCGCGACCGGTTCCTGTTCAAGGTGCGCGTGTCCCACCCGAGCGCCCACGAGGAGCTGGAGATCCTGCAGCGGATGAGCGTGCGCCCGCCCGTGCCCCGGCCGGTGCTCGACCCGGCCACGCTGGTGCGGCTGCAGGACATGGCCGAGGAGGTCTCGGTCCACCAGCTCGTGGCCGACTACGTCGTACGGCTGGTCATGGCCACGCGCGCCCCGGCCGACTACGGCCTGGCCGACCTGCAGGACACGATCGAGATCGGGGTGAGCCCCCGGGCCACGCTGGGCCTGATCGCCGCCGGGCGGGCCCTGGCCCTGCTGCGCGGGCGCGACTACCTGCTGCCCGACGACGTCCGCGACGTGGCGGTCGACGTCATGTCGCACCGGCTGATGCTCACCTTCGACGCGCTGGCCGACGAGGTGGACCCCGACGACGTCGTACGCCGGGTCGTGCAGGCGGTGCCTCCGCCGCTCGTCGTGTGGAACCAGGGCATGCGGTGAGCGGGGCGAACCCCGACCAGGCGCTGCGGCGGCTGGAGCTGACGGTGGTGCGGCGGCTGGACGGGCTGCTGCAGGGCCGCCATCAGGGGCTGATCCCCGGGCCCGGCAGCAACCACGGCGACACCCGCGTGTACGTGCCCGGCGAGGACGACGTGCGCCGCATGGACTGGGCGGTGACGGCGCGCACGACGGTCCCGCACGTGCGCGACCTGATCGCCGACCGGGAGCTGGAGACCTGGGCGGTGGCCGACCTGTCGGCCAGCATGGAGTTCGGCACGGCCGACATGTCGAAACGCGATCTGGTCGTCAGCGCCGTCGGGGCGATCGGGATCCTGGCCAGCCGGGTGGGCGACCGGTTCGGCGCCTACATCCTGTACGGCGACGACGTGCACCGCTATCCGGCCAAGCCCGGCCGGCCCCGGCTGTACGCTCTGCTGCACTCGCTGCTCAGCGCGCCGCCCGCGCAAGGCGCGGTGGACCTCGGGGAGGCTCTGGAGATGATGGCGACGGCGCACCGCAAGCGCGGGCTGCGGGTGGTCGTCTCCGACTTCCTCGACTCGCCCGACTCCTGGGAGCCGCCGCTGCGCCGCCTGGCCGCGCGGCACCAGGTGCTCGCCGTGGAGATCATCGATCCCCGCGAGCTGGAGCTGCCCGACGTCGGGTTCGTCACCCTCGCCGACCCCGAGACCGGGCGCTCGCGCGGCGTCCACCTGTCGCGCACGCTCAGGGAGCGGTACGCCGAGGCGGCGGCCGAGCAGCGGTGGGCGACCCGGGCGGCGCTGCGCCGGGCCGGGGCGGCCCACCTGGTGCTGCGCACCGACCGCGACTGGGTGTTCGACATCGCCGAATTCGTGCTGCGCCAGCGGCGGGCCTCCCACCTGCTGCGCCGGGCCGCGAGCAGAAGGGCGGGCGCATGACCTTCCTCGCCCCCGGCTGGCTCTGGCTGTTCGTCCTGGTCGCCGCGCTGGTCGCGGCGTACGTCGCGGCGCAGTTCGCGCGCCGCCGCTACACGGTGCGCTTCACGAACCTCGCGCTGCTGTCGCTGGTGGCGCCCGAGCGGCCCACCTGGCGGCGGCACGTGCCGGCCGTGCTGTTCCTCGTCATGATGAGCCTGCTGGTCCTCGGCGCGGCGCGGCCGGCGGGCGAGGTGCGGGTGCCCCGCGACCGCGCCACCATCATGGTCGCCGTGGACGTGTCGCTGTCGATGGAGTCGGCCGACGTCCCGCCCACCCGGCTCGTCGCGGCCAAGCAGGCCGCCCAGCAGTTCGTGAGGGACCTGCCCGAGCGGTTCAACGTCGGAGTGGTGGCCTTCGCCAGATCGGCCGCCGTCGTGATCTCCCCCACCACCGACCACGCCGCGGTGAACACCGCGATCTCCAGCCTGACCACCCGGCCCGGCACGGCGATCGGTGAGGCCGTGTTCAACTCGCTCGACTCGATCAGGTCGTTCGATCAGCGGGCGGTCACCGATCCGCCTCCGTCCGCCATCGTGCTGCTGTCGGACGGCGACAACACCTCCGGACGGTCGGTCAACGAGGCCATCGAGGCGTCGGTCAGCGCCAAGGTGCCGGTGTCCACGATCGCGTACGGCACGCCCGAGGGCACGGTGACGATCGACAACCGGGCGGTGCAGGTGCCGGTCAACAAGACCACGCTGAAGTCGCTGTCGGACGGCACCGGAGGCCGGGCGTACACCGCGGAGTCGGGCAGCGAACTGCGCGACGTGTACGCGCAGATCGGCACCTCGCTCGGCTACAAGGTCGTGCACCAGGAGATCACCCAGCGGTTCCTCGTGGCGGCGATCGTCGCGGCCCTGCTGGCCGCCGCCGCGGCGATGCTGCTGGGTGCCCGCCTCCCCTGACCCGTCACCCGGCGCTGTCGAAACTCCGGCAGCCCCGCCGGAGGCGGCGAGGTGGCATCACGCGAGGGCGGTCCCCTCGAGCTCGACCATCAGGTCGGGGATCGCCAGCCGTCTCACCCCGAGCATCGTGGTGGACGGCGCCACCCCGGCGGCGCCCAACCGCGACGCCAGCACGCCGTAGTGCTCGAAGAGCCGATCGACGTCGGTGGTGTAGACGTTGAGCCGGACGAGGTTCGCGAGGGACATGCCGGCCTCGCCGAGCACGGCCTCCAGGTTGTCGAGACTCAGCGCCAGCTGCGCCGCCATGTCACCGGCATGCCGGGGCCTGCCGTCGCCGTCCATCGCGGTCTGCCCGGCGCAGTAGAGGGTCCGGGTGTGCCCGGAGACGAGCTCACCCTGGTTGTACCCCAGCTCCACCGACCACGCCCACGGGTTGACCGCCGTTCGTTCCACTGCCACATCAGCTCCATTCGATTCGTCGACATCAGGTACGTCGACCGGCTCGGTAGCCGCCTCTTTCGGTCGCGCTGACGAGCCTCCCAACTAATCACGACATCCTGTGTCGTATATTTCGTTAAAGTTCCCCGTATGCGCGCCGACCGGTTGGTCTCGCTGGTGCTGCTGCTGCGGCAGCACGGCCGGCTGTCCGCGGCCGCGCTGGCCCGCGAGCTGGAGGTGTCCACCCGCACCGTGCTGCGCGACATCGAGGCGCTGTCCGCAGCCGGCGTCCCGGTCTACGCCGAACGCGGGCGGCACGGCGGTTTCGCGTTGTTGCCCGGTTTCCGGACCGAGCTCACCGGACTGAACCACGACGAGGCCCTTGCCCTGCTGGTCGCCGGATCTCGGCGCGGCGCGCAGGCACTCGGCCTCGGCTCGGCGCTCGCATCGGCGATGCTCAAGGTGGTCGACGCGCTGCCCGAAAGCTATCGGGACACCGCGGCCGGCGCGGCCGAGCGATTGCTCATCGACCCGGAGATCGACCTCCTCTCGCGCCGGCAGGTCACCGAGGAGGTCCCCGACGCCATAGTGGCCGAGGTCCTGCGCGCCGTGTTCGCCGGACACAAGCTGCGGATCCACTACGCGGCCGTGGACCAGGCCCCGAAGTGGCGCACGGTGGACCCGATCGGCCTGGTCACCGTACGCGACCGGGGTTATCTGCTGGCCACGAGGTCTGGCGCGGACCGCACCTACCGGCTGTCCCGGATCTTGGCCGCCGAGGAACTCGCCGAGCCCGCACAGCGACCGGACCGGGTGGATCTGGACCGGGCCTGGCAGGAACGGAGCAGGCGGTTCCGGACCGGAGGCGATCAAGTCACCGTGCTGGTACGGGTGGACCCGGCGCGGCGGGAGGACCTGGTGAGCACCGCGCTGGCCGTCCGCGCCGAGGAATCCGACTCGGACGGCCGGCTGCGACTGGAGGTGACCTTCCAAGACCCGAGACACGCCGAATGGGCGCTGTGGCAGCTCACCACCGACGCGGAAGCCCTGTCTCCGCAGTGGTTGCGCGACTCGCTGCGCAACCGCGCCGCCGCGATCGCCGCCCGCTACGCAGCGTCATCCTGAGAGTTGCGGTCGTTCGCCGCGCTTGTGCGGTCAGCCGGTCACGTGGGACTCGTCCCGTTGCGGGGTGGCCGGGATCTGACGGATGAGGCGTGGCAGGGTGAGCGTGGTCAGGATGCCGGCGATCATCACGGCCGCGGTGAGCAGGACGACGAGGAACTCGCCGTCGGCCGTGGCGGCACGCAGGGCCTCGCCGGCCTTGCCCTCGACGCCGATGTCGGCGATGACGGTGAAGACGGCCAGGCCGATGGCGTTGCCGATGTTGAGCGCGGTGGAGGCGATACCGTTCGCCACGCCCTGTTCGTGACTGGCGGTGCCGGTGGCGGCGGCGATCCACATGGCCGTCCAGACGATGCCCTGGCCGAGGCCGGAGACGATCAGGCCGGGCACCAGCAGGCCGTAGCCGGCCCCGGCGTCGAAGCCGAGGGCGAGGACGGCGGTGCCCACCACACCGATGGCGAAGCCGATCAGCAGCGTGGTGCGGGTGCCGATCCGTGTGGCGAGGCGTTCGCCGCCCTGGGTGCCGAAGGCGATGGCCAGTGAGGGGATGAGGAAGGCCAGCCCGGTCTGCAGGGCGCTGTAGCCGTGGACGCTCTGCAGCAGCACGGTGAGGAAGTACGGCAGGACGCCGAAGGTGGCCATGTAGATGAAGGTCACCAGCATGCCGACGGTCAGGCTGCGGTTGCGGAAGAGCCGGAAGGGCATGAGCGGGTCCGCGCTGCGCGCCTCGACCAGCGTGAAGATCACCAGAAACGCGACGGCCAGCAGGAAGGCGGCGATCACCGGGAGGCTGCCCCAGCCCAGTTCGGGTCCCTCGACCAGGGCGAAGACCAGCAGGGTCGATCCGCCCGTGACGCTCAGCGCCCCGGGTACGTCGAACCTACGTCGTTCCCCTCTGGCCGGGTCGCGCGGGATGAAGGCCAGGGCGGCCAGTGCGACGAGCCCGGCCAGGGGGACGTTGACGAAGAAGACGGCGGGCCAGCCGAAGTTCTGGGTGAGCAGGCCGCCGAGCAGTGCGCCGATGGTGAGCCCGCTCGCGCCGGCGCCGCCCCAGACCGCCAGCGCGCGGTTGCGTTGCGGGCCTTCGGCGAACAGGTTGTTGAGCAGCGCCAGCGTGGAGGGCAGCAGAAGCGCACCACCGATGCCCTGGACGGCGCGGGCGACGATGATGACGGCGGGAGTGGTGGCCAGCCCGCCCGCCAGCGAGGAGACGGCGTACAGGGCCAGGGCGAGCACGAAGACGCGGCGGCGGCCGAGCAGGTCGGCCGCCCGGCCGCCGAACAGCAGGAAGCCGCCGGCGAAGACGACGTAGGCGCTGACCACGAGCTGCTGAGTCTGGCCGGGGAAGCCCAGGCCGGTGCCGATCTGGGGGAGCGCGACGAACACGATGTTGAGGTCGAGCGCGTAGATGAGCTGAGCCAGGGCCAGCAGCGCCAGGGTCCAGCCGAGCCGCGGCTTGACCTCGCCTGTGGATCGCCCGGGTGGCGCGGATGTTGTGGACATGGATCGCCCTTCGAAGGGAGCCGGATGACGGGCATGCGAAGCCCGCCGCGAACCGTACGTATGTCTACGTACGGTCGTAGTGTGCCACATCGAGGGACTGCTGTTCGACAATCGCAGTACAGTGGGACCATGGCCTATCGTCATCCCGACCGTGACCAGATCCGGATCGAAGACGTGCTGTCGGCTTTGGGAAACGGCGTGCGCCTGGCCGCGGTACGCCTGCTCGACGCCGGCGGCGAGCACAACTGCACCAGCGTCCTGAACACGCTGGGGATCACCGCGAAGTCCACCATGACCCATCACTGGCGGGTGCTACGGGACAGCGGCGTCATCTGGCAACGACCCTCGGGCCGGGAGAACCTGCTCACCCTGCGGCGGGAGGATCTGGACGCCCGCTACCCCGGGCTGCTCGACGCGATCCTGTCCGGCGCCGTCCACGACGAGACGATCGAGGCCGACCGTGAGCGGCTCCGCCCCGGCACGTGAACCAGGCGTCGGACAACGGATGCTCGGCTGTCACTCCCCTGCCACCGCCGCGCGCCTCAGGTCCAAGCGGGCCGCCCGTCATCTCGTACGTGTCCGGAAGAACCGAGGTGTTTCAGGCGTCCCGGATTCCTTCAGCCGTGGAGATCGGCGGTCCGGGGCGTTGGTACGTTTGGGCACGTGGCCCATTACTTCGAGGAGAGCCCGCAGGCGGCCAGCCGGCCCGGCTCGGTCACCCTGGTCCTCCCGGATCTGCACCTGCGGCTGGAGACCGACCGCGGGGTGTTCTCCCCAGAACGGATCGATCCGGGGACGCGGGTGCTGCTGGAGACCGTGCCTCCGCCCCCGGCCGAGGGCGACCTCCTCGATCTCGGATGCGGTTACGGCCCCATCGCGCTGACGATGGCGTCGCGGGCGCCGAGGGCCACGGTGTGGGCCGTCGACGTCAACCGCCGCTCGGTGGAGCTGTGCGAGCGGAACGCCAAGAGCGCCGGCCTTGACAAAGTAAGGTCCGTTCATGTCGACGACATGCCCGAGGACGTCAGATTCCGGGCAATCTGGTCGAACCCGGCCATCCGGATCGGCAAGGCCGCGCTCCACGAGATGCTCACCCGGTGGCTCGACCGGCTCACCCCCGACGGCAGCGCGTACCTGGTCGTGCAGAAGCACCTTGGCTCCGACTCCCTGCAGCGCTGGCTGAGCGAGCAGGGCCGGCCCACCTCACGGCTGGCCTCCCGGTCCGCCTATCGCGTACTGCGGGTGGACGGGCGCGAGCGGTGAGGCGGCTGATGGCCGGACTCGCGGCCGTCGGAGCGCTGGCCGTGTTCCAGTCTCCCCTTCATGCCCTTGCCTCGTCCGGCGACGCCGGCTCCTCGATCGGACGAGTGGTGGTTCCCGCCGTGGTCCATCCAGACGAAGGTGTGGCCGACCACCCGGGGACGGGGAGTGACCGTCGCCGTGGTGGACACCGGTGTCAGGCCCCTGCCCGAGATCGCCCGCGCACTGTTACCGGGGGGCGACACGACGGGACACGGCACGGACGGCGAACGACGGCGACCACGGCATCCGATCATGTTTCCGGCGTCGTGTCCGGGCGTCCTGGCCGTGGGGGCCACGGACGACCATTCACGGCCGTGGAAGAGCACGGAGTCGAACGAGTACGTGTCGGTGGCGGCACCCGGCGTCGACATCCCGGTGGCGAGCAAGAGCGAGAAGTACTCCTACCCCCACTCCAGCGGGACGAGCGACGCGACGGCGCTCGTGTCCGGGGCGGCCGCGCTCGTACGGGCGGCGAATCCGGCCATGTCAGCGCGGGAGGTCGTCCGCCGTCTCATCGGCACGGCCCTGGACGTGGACACACCCGGCAAGGACGACCTGACCGGGTACGGCATCGTCCGGATCAACCGGGCCATGCACCCGGACGCCTACCCAGTGCCGCCCGGCTCGCCGAATCCGCCTTATGAGCGGTTCGACCAGTGACTCCTCCGTCCCCTGAAGAGGACGGCTTCTCGCTTTCCCCGGCTGAGGTAGCCGGAGTAGGCGACGGCCAAGCCCTGACCGATGCCCTTCTGGGCAGCAAAAACGATATCAGGGAAGCGATTCCCCTGCCGGATGAATCCGGCAGTCCCCTCGCTAGATCTGATAGAAGCACCCTCGGACCACACACACGGAGAGCGCGGAGCACATCTCTCAGGCCCCGGTGCGCGCGGAGAAGCCCGGGAAGGGCCTCAGCACCACCCTGGTGGTCCCCGTGCTGATCCTGGTTATCATCGTCGTGTTCACCGTCGGCATTCTCGTCGGGCGGGTGACACGGCCTGCCAGGCCCGGGAACGGCCACCCGGACTTCCTCGGGAATCGGGGAGGACCGGCGGACGGTCCTCCCGGCGAGCCCCCGCCCGGACGGCGGTTCACCATGCCGCCCGCGCCGGACGCACCTTCCCACGAGCCGCCGAGGCGAGAACCCACCATGCCACCCGATGGGCCTCCCCAGGAGCCCGGAACTGCGAGCGAGCGATGACCGACGAGCGGCCGAAGAGCGGCTCCAACCCGCGCAGGCAGCTCAAGCCGACCGACGTCAAGCGGCTCAACCGCACCTGGCGCCGCAACACCGAGGGCCGTCTCGCGCTGATCCTCGAATCGGTGACCGGCCCCTTCAACATCGGATCGATCTTCCGTACGGCCGCCGCCTTCGGTGCGGAGACGGTCTGGCTGGCCGGCAACGCCACCCCCCCCCACCAACCTCAAGGCGCAGAAGACCGCGCTCGGCACGACCGGCTGGTCGAGTGGCACGAGCCGGTCCCGGTCGCCGAGGCCGTACGCGCCGCCAGGGAGGAGGGCTTCCGGGTGGTCGCCGTCGAACTGACCGGCGACGCCGTTCCCCTGCACGAGGCCAAGCTCGACGGCGACGTCTGCCTGGTGCTCGGCAGCGAGGACCACGGCTGCTCCCCCGCCTGTCTGGAGGCGGCCGACTCGGTGGCCTACATCCCCCAGGTCGGCAGGGTCGGATCGGTCAACGTGGCGGTCGCCGCGGCGATCGCCATGGCGGAGGCCAGGCGGCAGGAATGGGCGTCGCCCGCCGGGTAGCCGCCCCCTGGAAACAGCCCGGCGGCCCGGCGGACACGGGGCGGACCGCGACACGCCGAAGCGGAACATCCATCCCGAAGATGACAAGGGACTCTTGTGACGCAAATGTTCACCTTGCTGCGCTGACTGTATGGCCGGAACCCGGCATACTCCTTTCGTGCATCGCCGTTTCGCGTTCCTCGACCACCCCGGGCCACTCGCCTTCGCGCACCGAGGCGGGGCGGCGGAGGCCCGCGAGAACACCATGGCCGCTTTCTCCCGGGCGGTCGAGCTCGGCTACACCTACCTGGAGACCGACGCGCACGCGACCGCCGACGGCGTCCTGCTCGCGTTCCACGACCACACCCTCGACCGGGTCACCGACCGCACCGGCCGCATCTCGCGGCTGCCCTACCGCGAGGTGCGCAGCGCCAGGATCGGCGGGCGGCACGAGATCCCGCTGATGGAGGATCTGCTCGGCGCCTGGCCGGACGTGCGGTTCAACATCGACGTCAAGGAGAGCGCCGCGATCGTGCCGCTGGCGCGGGCGATCCGCCGCACCCGCGCCTACGACCGGGTGTGCCTGACCTCGTTCTCCGACGCGCGGCTGGCCCGCGCCCGGCGCGCCATCGACCGGGAGGTCTGCTTCTCGCTCGGCCCGCGCGGCCTGGCCGCCCTGCGTACGGCCGCGATGGGCGGCGGGTACGGCCGGCTGCTGTCCGGGCTGGCCAGGGCGGGGGTGCCGTGCGCGCAGGCGCCCATCGGGTTCCGCGGCCTGCGGGTGACCACCCGCGCCCTCGTACGCACCGCGCACGCGATCGGCATGCAGGTGCACGTGTGGACGGTGAACGACCCGGTGACGATGGCCCACCTGCTCGATCTCGGCGTCGACGGGATCATGACGGACAACATCAGCGGCCTGCGTGACGTGCTCAAGTCACGCGGGCAGTGGCACCCCCGCCCGGCCGAGCCGTGACCTCGCGCCATCCCGCCCGGCCCGGACCGCCCCGCCGGACCCACTGAGCCTCTGCCGAACCCCGCCCCCCGTTGAAGCCCCCGGCGACGCTCCACCCCCCGTGAGGAGAGACCATGACCGCTCCCCCAGGTCGTCCACGAGGAGATCCCCGGCGCGCGGCGGCGCGAGCAACGCGGCTGGTACTGGTACGACTGGGCGGACTCGGCGTTCCAGACGACGGTCCTGACCGTCTTCCTCGGGCCGTACCTGACGTCGATCGCCACGACGGCGGCGGGCGGCGAGGACGGCTTCGTGTCGTTCCTCGGCCTGGACCTGCGGCCGAAGGCGTACTTCACGGCCCTGGTGACGATCTCGGTGCTGCTGCAGATCGTGATCATGCCGATCGTCGGCGCCCTGGCCGACCACACCGGGCGCAAGAAGCAGATCCTGGGGGTCTTCGCCTACCTGGGCGCGGCGGCCACACTCGGCTTCTACCTCGTCTCCGGCGGCGGCTACCTGCTCGGCGGCGTGCTGTTCCTGGTCGCCAACGTGACCTTCGGCGCGGCGCGCGTGGTCTACGACTCCTTCCTGCCGCAGATCTCCGGCGCCGAGGAACGCGACGCGATCTCCAGCAGGGGCTGGGGCTTCGGTTACCTCGGCGGTGGCCTGCTGCTCGCGCTCAACCTGGTGCTCTACCTGTCCGGCGCGGTCGAGGAGGGCCTGGCGGTCCGGGTGAGCCTCGCCTCGGCGGGCCTGTGGTGGGGCGCGTTCGCCCTGATCCCGATGCTGCGCCTGCGCAACCGGCGGGTGCCGGTCCACGAGGCGACCGCGGTCCGGGCCGCGGCCGGCAGCGTACGCCAGCTCGGCCGCACCCTCGCCGACCTACGGCGTTACCCCCGTACGCTGCTGTTCCTCGCGGCCTACCTGATCTACAACGACGGCGTGCAGACGGTGATCGGGTTCTCCGCGACGTACGCCGACCAGGAGCTGGGGCTGAGCCAGACGCACCAGATCGGGGCGATCCTCATGGTGCAGTTCATCGCCGTCGGCGGCGCACTCGGCCTCGCGCGGATCGCGGCCAGGATCGGCACCAAGCGCACGGTCCTGGCCAGCCTGGTCGTGTGGACCGCGGTGGTGGGCGTGGCCTACTTCCTGCAGAAGGGCGCGGCGGTCCAGTTCTACGCGATCGCCTTCGCCATCGCGATCGTCATGGGCGGCACGCAGGCGCTGTCGCGTTCGCTGTACTCCCTGGTGATCCCGCCCGGCCGGGAGGCGGAGTACTTCAGCCTTTACCAGATCAGCGACAAGGGCTCGGCGTTCCTCGGGTCGTTGGTGCTCACACTGGCGCTCCAGCTCACCGACAGCTATCGCACCGCGATCGTCTCGCTGATCGTGTTCTTCGTGATCGGGTTCGTGCTGCTCACCGTCGTCAACCTGCCCCGGGCCATCCGTGAGGCGGGGAACGAGGTGCCCGAACACATCTGAGCGCCGCATGTCCGCCGGCCACATCTGAGACCAGTGGGACGGAAAAAGCGCGATTGGATCAGGTCTCGGCTGGGAATCCACACACGGTATCAGGCGTTGTACGCGGTGGCGAACGAACCCCTCGAAGGCGGGGACCTCAGGAGGCTTAAAGACATGGGCGAGCGTGCACTTCGCGGTACCCGGCTCGGCGCGACCAGCTACGAGAACGACCGCAACACCGATCTGGCCCCGCGCCAGGAGGTGACCTACACGTGCCCCAAGGGCCATCTCACCACCGTCCCGCTCGCCGTCGAGGCCGAGATTCCCACGACCTGGGAGTGCCGTCACTGCGGCAGCCCGGCGCTGCGGGTGGACGCGGAGCAGCCCCAGCAGAAGAAGGCGAAGCCCCCGCGGACCCACTGGGACATGCTGCTGGAGCGTCGCTCGATCGAGGACCTCGAAGAGGTGCTGAACGAGCGTCTCGCCATTCTGCGCGAGCAGCGGCGCAAGAGCGCGTAGGACGCCGATCACGCCCCCGGCGCTGGAATCCCTCCAGGCCGCCGGGGCGGTTCGCGTGTCCGGCCCGGCGAGCGGGTCGTTCGATTCGGACCGCTCAGCCGGTCGGCGCGGGCGTGCGGACGACGGCCATGGGGCACGTCGCGTGGTGGAGCATCGCCTGGCAGACCGATCCGAGGACCAGGCCGCCGAACTCGCCGTGGCCCTGGGAGCCGATGACGAGCAGGTCGGCGCCCGCCGACGCCTGCCGCACCACGTCCACCGGGTGGCCGCGGACGACCTCCTCGACGACCTTGACGTCGGGGTAGAGCTCACGGCGCCCGGCGAGAACCTCCCTGACCATGCGCACCTCGACCTTCTCGTCGTCGAAGTCGTCGGGGAGCGGGGCGAAGCCGCCGCCCGCCTCCAGCGTGCTGTAGGCGTGCACCGCCCGCAGGCCCTCCCCGCGCAGCGCCGCCTCGGCGAAGGCGAAGTCGAGCACCTTGGCGCAGGCGGACGATCCGTCGATGGCCACCACGATCTCCGGGCGCGGCGCCGAGGGCACCTCACGCACGACGACCACGTCGCACGGGGCGTGACCCGCCACGCCGTACGCGACCGAGCCGAGCAGCAGGCCGCGGAAGCCGCCGATCCCGTGGTTGCCGAGCACCAGGAGATCGGCGTCCACTGCCGCCTCGATGAGCGCCGGTCGCGGGTCGCCTGCGAGGATCGCGGTGTCGACCGGCACCCGGGGCGCCTCCGCGCGAACCCGCTCGGTGGCGGCGCCGAGCACGGCGGCGGCGCCGTCGCGCATCCACGCGGCGACGCTGGTGTACGGCCCCTGGGGCGCGGTCGAGCACGCCCAGGCCGGGATGGCGTTGGCGATCCGCAGGGGGACGCCGCGCAGGTCGGCCTCCCGGGCCGCCCAGCAGGCGGCCTCCATGCCGGCGTGCGAGCCGTCGACACCCACCACGATCATGACGCCCTCCCCTCGGCCGGTCCTCCCATCAGACCGTTCCCCCGGCGGGGCGTGCGAGCGCCGCCGAAGGTCCCGCCGGGACGGGACCTCCGGCCCCCACGCCCTCTACGACACCCCCGCTCCTACAACAGGGCGTGCTCCGGGGAGGCGGCGCGGGCCGTGAGGTGGTGGCGCAGGCGCTCGCCCTCGACGTCGAGGTCGGGCAGCGCCCGGTCCAGGGCGCGGGGCAGCCACCAGGCGGCGCGGCCGAGCATGGACATCACGGCGGGGACGAGGGTCATGCGGACCACGAAGGCGTCGACGAGCACTCCGACGGCCAGCGCGAAGCCCATCGACTTGATGATCGGGTCGTTCATGAACACGAATCCGCCGAACACGGCCGTCATGATCAGCGCGGCGGCGGTGACGACCCGCGCGTTGTGCCCCATGCCGTTGATCGTCGCCTGGCGGGGAGTGTCGCCGTGCACGTAGTCCTCGCGCATCCGCGAGACCAGGAACACCTCGTAGTCCATGGCCAGGCCGAACAGGATGCCGATGAGCAGGATCGGCAGGAAGCTCACCAGCGGGCCCGGCACGTCCACGCCCAGCAGGCCGGCCAGGTGACCCTCCTGGAAGATCGCCACGGTGATGCCGAAGGTCGAGCCGACGGTGAGCAGGAAGCCCAGCGCCGCCTTGACCGGGACCAGGATCGAGCGGAAGACGAGCATGAGCAGCAGCACCGACAGACCGACCACCAGCAGCAGGTACACCGGCATGGCGTCGGCGAGCTTGTCGGAGACGTCGATGCCCACGGCCGTGGCGCCGGTGACGGCGATCTCGGCGCCGCCGATCGCGGCGACCTTGGCGCGGATGGCGTGGACGGCGTCCTCGGTGGCCGCGGCGGTGGGCCCGGCCTTGGGGATGATGGTCAGCAGCGCGGTGGTGCCCGCTGCGTTGGGCTGCGGCGGTGCCACGGCCAGCACGCCGGGGGTCTGCTGGATCAAGCGGGCGGCCTCACCGGCGGCGGCGGTCGTCGCCGCGCGGTCGGCGGCGGTGACCACGGCGATCAGGCGGGCGTTGAAGCCCTCGCCGAATCCCTCGCTGGTCAGGTCGTAGGCCTCGCGGGCCGGAGTGCCGGGGGCCGCGGTGCCGGCGTCGGGCAGAGCCAGCCGCAGGTCCTGGGCCGGCAGCGTGAGCGCGCCGAGGGCGAGGACCCCGGCCAGCAGGATCGGCACGCGCAGCCGGGTGACCACCCGCCCCCACGTGTAGCCGAAACCCCCGGCCGCCCGCGCTCCCGTTCTCACCGGTGCGCTGCTTGCGGGGCAGCACCCGGGCCCCGGCGTACGACAGGAAGGCGGGCAGCAGCGTGAGGGCGACCAGCACGGCGACGGCCACGGTGCCGGCGGCGGCCAGGCCCATCACGCTCAGGAACGGGATGCCGACCACCGACAGACCGGCGAGCGCGATGACCACGGTGGCCCCGGCGAACACGACCGCGGATCCGGCGGTGCCGACCGCCCGGCCCGCGGCCTCCTCCGGCGCCACGCCCTCGGCCAGGAACTGGCGGTAGCGGGAGGTGATGAACAGCGAGTAGTCGATGCCCACGGCCAGGCCCAGCATCAGCGCGAGCACCGGCGTGACGGAGGTCAGTTCGACGAGGCCGCTGAGCGCGAACAGCCCGCCCATGCCGGCCCCCACGCCGATCAGGGCGTTCAGCAGGGTCATGCCGGCGGCCACCAGCGAGCCGAAGGTGACGATCAGCACCACCGCGGCGATCACGACGCCGATGCCTTCCGACCCGCCCACTTCCGGCGCGGCGTTCAGGATCTCGCCGCCGTGCTCGACCCGCAGCCCCGCCACCGAGGAGCCGGCCTTCAGGTACGCCTCGCGCTGGGCCTCGGTCACGTCCTTGAGCCCGCGGTCGAACTGCACCTGGACCAGGGCGTAGCGGCCGTCGGCGGAGACCGAGCCGACCCGGAACGGATCCATGGCGGCGACGACGCCGGGGACGGCGGCGGCCTCCTTCACCACGGGCGCGACCGCGGCGGCGTCCAGCTTCCGGCCCTGCGGAGCGGCGACGACGATGGTGCCGGTGGCACCGCTGGCCTGCGGGAACTCCTTGGCCAGAGCGTCCAGCGCCCGCTGCGACTCGGTGCCGGGCATGGCGAACTTGTCGCCGGTCGGGCCGTGGAAGGCCGCGGCGGCCAGGCCCAGGACCACGAGCAGCAGCAGCCACACGGCGACCACGCGCCCGCGTCTGCGGAAGGAGAACCGGCCCAGCCGGTACAGCAGGGTTGCCAAAGCAGATCTCTTTCTTCGGGAGGTCAGTCGGTCTGCAGACCGAGCGTGCGCAACGCACCGCGGGTCAGCTCCGCGCGCAGCGTCTCCTCGGGGAGCGCGAGCTCGCCGGCGCTGGTCAGGATGATCCCCAGCATCGCCATCCAGGCCCAGACCCGGGCCTGGGGGGCGGCCGAGCGGCCGGACAGGGCGTCCGTCAGCCGCCCGGTGATGCCGTCCACGTCGGGCAGCTCCGGCCGGCAGATCAGCGCGTCGACGTCCTGCAGGAGGATCTTCACCTGCAGTCGGAAGCGCAGGGACAGGTCGACGAGCCCGGCGACGGCGGCACGAGCGGCCTCCTCGCCGTCGAGCCCGGCGAGCCGCCCTTCCAGCTCGGCGAACTCCGGCCCGACGGGCGCCAGCAGCTCGGTCAAGATCGCGTCCTTGTTCGTGAAGTGGTAGAGCAAGGACGCCTTGGAGCAGCCCGCGTCCGTGGCGATGTCCTGCAGGGAGGTGCCGCGGAAGCCGTGGGCGGCGAACAGCCGCAGGGCCGAGTCCAGGATGTCCGCGCGCATGGTGGTTGCGGAACGTGCCATGCGGACACCCTAGCTGACCGATCGGCCAGAATTTGACCGATCGGCCAGTGAAAGTGGTTCGAGTGACCGGGTTCACACGCAGAGGGCGAGCCCGGAATCCAGCCGTAGGCTGCGAGGGTGCCGCCGACGGCGGCACATTTAAATCCGCCGCACGCCGGACCCGACGGCGACGACTTCGGCGACGCACTCGTGGCCGATCGGGAACGGCCGAAGCGGTCGAGGGCGCCGTCGCGATGTGCCGCGCCAAACGCGACCGTGCTGTGAGCGAGGACGCGGGCGATCAGGCCGGCACGACCCCGAGGGAAAATGCGAAGGCCCGGCCTGGGAAGGCCGGGCCTCGGCGCGGGCGGACCGTGCCGCAGATCATGAGGCGCAGATCATGAGGCACGGATCACGATGCGCGGATCACAGGTCGAGCAGGTCCGCCGACACCTGCCAGAGCAGGGTGGCCGCCTCCGGGTCGAGCGCGTACGCCGCCACCCCCCGGCGGGTGCCCTCCCGATTCGGCTCCGCCTCCTGACAGTCCTCGAAGTACCGCCCGCTGACGTCCTCCAGCAGCGGCGAGGCCGCGACCAGCACGGACGTGGCCGCGCCCTGCTCGACCGTCTTCCACGTGATGCCGCCACCGCCCGCCTGGGCGCGCAGGCGCTCGAGCTCCTCCTCGGTGACGTGCCGCTGCAGTGCGGTGCGGATGCCGCCGGGCATGAGCGCGTTGACCGCGATGCCATCACCGGCCCACCGCCTGGCGGCCTCGACCGCGAACAGCACGTTGGCCGTCTTCGACTGCCCGTACGCCAGCCACGGGTCGTACGGGCGCTCCCGGAAGTGGATGTCGTCGAAGACGACCGGCGAGCGCAGGTGGGCGCTGGAGCTGACCGACACGACGCGGGCGCCACCGGCCGCCGCGAGCGCCGGGTGCAGGCCGACGGCCAGAGCGAAGTGACCGAGGTGGTTGGTGGCGAACTGCAGTTCCCAGCCCTCCGGCGTCCGGGTCTCCGGGCACGCCATCACCCCGGCGTTGTTGACGAGGATGTGCAGCGGGCCCTCCCACGCGGCGGCGAACGCGGCGACGGAGGCCCGGTCGGCGAGGTCCAGCGGCGCGACGAGGACGGCCGCGCCTTCGGTGGTGGCGGCGATGTCCTCCGCGGTCCGCTTGCCCGCGTCGAGGTCGCGGACCGCGAGCGTCACCTCCGCCCCCGCCGCGGCCAGCGCCCGGGCGGTCTCGACGCCGATCCCCGACGCCCCGCCGGTCACGACCGCCCGCCGCCCGCGCAGGTCGACCCCCTCCAGGACCTCGGCCGCGGTGGACTGCCCGGTGAACGGCGTCGTGATGCGGTTGGTGTGAGTCATGTTCGTCCCCGTCCCGTACGGCGGCAGGGCCCCTGGAGAGCCCGGCCGCTACAATCAGGAAACCGGAGGAACCTCCGGTACGTCTGGAACTCTAACCGGAGAATCCTCCGGTTAGCAAGCCGCGTCCACATGGAGGAGCCGTGTCCACCCCCGCTCGACCGTCCGGAGCCAAGCCGTTGCGCGCCGACGCCCGGCGCAACCGTGAGCGGTTGCTGGACGTCGCCCTGCGGGCGTTCTCCCAGGACGGGCCGGACGTCACACTCGACGCGATCGCGAAGGAGGCGGGCGTCGGCATCGGCACGCTCTACCGCCATTTCCCCACGAGAGAGGCGCTGATCGAGGCGGTCTACCGCAACGAGCTGGCGAAGCTGTGCGACGCGGCGGCCGAGCTTGCCGGCGAGATGCCGCCCGACGTGGCGATGCGCACCTGGATGGACCGTTTCGTCGACTACCTGGCGACCAAGCGGGGCATGGCCGACGCGCTGCGCGCCGTGATCGCCTCCGGGGCGAACCCGTACGCGCACAGCCGCGACCGGCTGCTCGGCGCGATCGGCACGCTGCTCGACGCGGGCGGCGCCGCCGGGACGCTGCGGCGGGACGTGGCGGCCGAGGACGTGCTCACCGGCATGAACGGCATCTGCCTCGCCACGGGAGGGCCCGAGCAGCGCGAACAGGCCGGGCGCCTGCTCGACCTGCTGATGGACGGCCTGCGCCGGAGAGCACCCGGCGCGGACGCCTGACGACAGGCCGCGCCCGGCGATCCCCTCTTCATCCCACGGCGTGGCCGATCGAGTCGAACGCGACCTTCAGTAGCTCACGGAGGGGAACGGCGCCCTTCTGCCGGGTCCAGGTCTCGCCAGCGGCGTCGAGACAGGCGATCGCGCCGGCGACGACGGCGGCTGCCCGCAGGTCGGCCAGGCCGTCGCCGGGATCGGCCGGGAGCCGCCGCTTGACCTCGGGGAGCAGGTCGGCCTGCCACTGCAGGTGTTTCTCCAGGCTGCGGGCGCGCAGGGAAGGCGTGCCGTACATCATCTCGGAGATCTTGAGCAGCCGCTCCCGCTCGCCGGGCGCCTCCTCGATGAGCGCGACCACGTTCAGCAGCGCCGTCCAGAGGGGCTCGTCGTCGGGACGCTCGGCCAGCGCGGCCGCGGCGCGGGCGCCCTCGCCGGCCAGGTTGCCGAGGACGACGTCCTCCTTCGTGCCGAAGTAGCGGAAGAACGAGCGCCGGGAGATGCCCGCGGCGGCCGCGATGTCGTCGATCGTCGTCGCCTCGAAGCCCTTCTCCAGGAACAGTTCCATCGCGACTTCGGCGATCTCCGCGAACGCGGCCCGGCGGGTGCGACTCCACAGGCTCTCGCTGCTCATGCTGCCTCCTCCGGCCGTGAGCCTATCCAGGCCTGCCCTCGATGTCTAATTGACACTCAGTGCCAGCCGGTCGTACGGTGACGCAGCAGCCCGTTGAGAAGGAGTCGCCATGTCCACCGTCGAATACCGCGGTCAGAACGTCCTCATCACCGGCGCCAGCTCCGGCATCGGCGCCGAGTTCGCCCGCCAGATCAGTGCCCGGGGCGCGAACGTCGTGCTCGTCGCCCGCAGGCAGGACCGGCTTGAGGCTCTCGCCGCCGAGCTCGCCCAGCGGCACCGCGTCGAGGCGACCCCCATCGCCGCGGACCTGACCACGCCGAAGATCGGCTCCGTCCTCGACCGCGAGCTCGCCCGCCGCGGCATCGAGATCACCGGCATCGTCAACAACGCCGGCTTCGCCACCCATGGCCTGTTCCACGAGGAGGACCCGGAACGGCTGGCCGCCGAGATCGCCCTCGACGTCACCAGCGTCGTGGAGATCAGCCGGACGTTCATCGAGCGGCTGCGCCGCCGCGGTGACGGGTTCCTCGTCAACGTCGCGAGCATGGCGGCCTACCAGGCCAACCCCACGATGGCCGTCTACGGCGCGACCAAGGCGTTCGTCCTCAGCTTCACCGAGGCCCTGTGGTACGAGTCGCGCGGCACCGGGCTGCGCGTGCTCGCCCTGTCCCCCGGCGCCACCGAGACGGAATTCTTCGACGTCGCCGGAAGCGGCGCGGACGGCGGCACCCGGCGCATGGCCGCCGCGGACGTCGTGAAGACCGCTCTCGCCGCCCTCGACCGCCGCAACCCGCCGCCCAGCGTGATCGCCGGCCGGGTCAACCGCACCGCCGCCGCTCTCGGCCGGCTCCTCACCCGCCGCCAGGCCACCATGATGATCGGCGCCATGATGAACCGCTCGGCGGCGGCCTGACGCGAGACCAGGTAGCGCTTTCCACGCGGCCGGAACGGACGAAGCCGGAACCGCCGGGTTCAGCCGGCCAGGCGCAGGGCCTCGGCGGCGACGGCGTGCCGGAGGTCGCGGATGCCGGGCCGGCCCCGCAACGGATGGACGTTGTTGGTGAGCAGCACGACGGTCAGCCGGCGAGCGGGATCGACGACCAGCGACGTGCCGGTGAAGCCCGAGTGGCCGAACGCGCCCGCGAGCGGCCCCACGATGGCCGGATCGTCGATCCGCACGCCGAGCCCCTGCCGGAAGGCGGCGCCCGGCACGCCCTGGTCGCGCAGCATCTCGGCGGTCCAGGCGGGAGACAGGACCGGGCCGCCGCCGGTGCGCAGCGCCTCACCGAAACGCACGAGGTCGGCGGCGGTGGAGAACAGCCCGGCGTGGCCGGCCACGCCGCCCAGCGCGTGGGCCGTCTCGTCGTGCACCTCACCCCGCACGCAGGTGCCGCGCTTGAACTCGGTGGCGACGGCCCGGCCCGGCTCGACCGGCCCGTACGTCGTGGCGCCGAGCCCGAGCGGCCCGGTGACCCGCTCACGCACGAGCACGTCCAGCGGCGCCCCGCCGGCGGCCTCCGCCACCCGCCCGGCCGTGATCATGCCGACGTCGGAGTACACGTGCGTCCCCGCCGGCCCCTGCACCGGAGTGGACAGCACCAGGTCCCAGCGGGCCTCCTCCGGTTCGTTCTCCACCCGGCGGCTCGCGGGCAGGCCCGAGGCGTGCGTCAGCAGGTGCCGTACGGTGATCTCGGGCCGGTGCCCGTAGAACCGGGGCAGCCGGACGGCCACCGGCTCGTCGAGGTCGAGCGCGCCCTCCTGGGCCAGCGAGACCAGCACCACGGCCGTGAACATCTTGGTCAGGGAGGCGATGTCGAAGAGCGCGTCCATCGCCACGGGCGGCCGTTCCGCCAGCAGGTCCCCGGACGGGTCGGCGTACCGCACGACCTCCCCCACGGCGGCCGTGGCGACCGTGCGCCCGTCCACGGCGATCACGGCGACCGCCGCCGAGGCGACCTCGGGCACCGCGGCCCGCAGGACCTCCTCCAGCATGGGTCAAGCGCTCCTTAGCGCCGGGCCGAGCCGGTTGCCGTGCGCCGCGAGCAGCGCCCGCGCGTCGTCGGCGCCCACGCCGCGCTCGATCATCACGACGGCCGTCTTCACGTCCCGTCCCGCGCTCTCCAGGACCTCTCTGGCCTGCGGCACCTGCGTGCCGGTGATGTCGGAGACGATGCGGGCCGCCCGGTCGACCAGCTTGGAGTTGCTGGCCACGACGTCGACCATGAAGTTCCCGTACGTCCGGCCCGACCTGATCATCGTGATCGTGGAGATCATGTTGAGGACCAGCTTCTGGGCCGTGCCGGCCTTCAGGCGGGTCGAGCCGGTGACCACCTCCGGCCCCACGATGACCTCGATCGCGTGGTCGGCGGCCCGCGCGAGCGGGGTGCCGGCGTTGCAGGCCAGGCCCACGGTCAGCGCGCCGAGCCGCCGGGCCTGCTCGACCGCCGCGACGACGTACGGCGCGCGCCCGCTGGCGGAGATGCCCACGACGGAGTCGAGCGGGCCGGCGTGCTTGTCCCGGATCACGGCGGCGCCCGCCTCGGCGTCGTCCTCGGCGCCCTCGACGGAGCGCACCAGCGCGGCCTCGCCGCCCGCGATGATGCCCTGGACCAGGTCGGGATGGGTGCCGAAGGTCGGCGGGCACTCGGAGGCGTCGAGCACCGCGAGCCGCCCGGAGGTGCCCGCGCCCACGTAGAGGAGCCTGCCTCCGTCGGCCATCCGCGCCGCGATCGCGTCGATGGCCGTGGAGATCGCCGGGACGGCCCGGCCCACCGCGGCCGGGACGGCGGCGTCGCCCGCGTTCATGAGCCGCGCGATCTCCTCCGTCGGGAGCGTGTCGATCCCGCTGTAGCGGGGATCGCTCTGTTCGGTGGCGAGAGCGGCGAGTGATTGCGTCATGGTCATGGTTCCTCGGCTTCGGAGTCTTCATGGATCGCGTGCGTACGGGGCTGGAGCTGCTGGTGAGCGCGCCGGAAGCCAGGTGGGGGCGGGTGGGCCTCGTCACCAACCCCACCGGAGTCCTGCCCGATCTGACCGCCGCCGCACCGGCCCTGCTGGCGGCCGGGGTGCCCGTGACCACGGTGTTCAGCCCCGAGCACGGCCTGCGCGGCACGGCCCAGGCGGGCGGCGGCGAGGGCGACACCGTCGACCCGGTCACCGGCCTGCCCGTGCTCGACACCTACCAGAGGACCGGCGGCGACCTGGACGCGCTGGTCGCGTCGTCCGGGGTGGACGCGCTCGTCTTCGACGTGTGCGACGTGGGCGCCCGCTTCTACACCTACGTCTGGACGATGTACGACCTGATGGGCTCGGCGGCCCGGCTCGGGCTGCGGTTCGTCGTGCTCGACCGGCCCAACCCGATCGGCGGGGCGGTGGCCGAGGGCCCGGTGCTCGACCCGGCCTACGCGAGCTTCGTCGGCCGCGCCGCCCTGCCCGTACGGCACGGCCTCACGCCGGGCGAGATCGCGCTGTCCGTCAACCGCGCGATCGGCGCGGAGCTGGAGGTCGTGCCGATGGAGGGCTGGCACAGACAGTGGCACTTCGACCGCACCGGGCTGCCCTGGGTGATGCCGTCGGCCAACATGCCGACCCTCGACACCGCCCTGGTCTACCCCGGCACCGGGCTGCTCGAGGGCGTGAACGCCGCCGAGGGCCGCGGCACGACCCGGCCGTTCGAGCTGGTCGGCGCGCCGTACGCGGACGGCCGGTTCGCCGCCGCGCTGAACGACCTCGGCCTGCCCGGCGCGCGCTTCCGCGACACGTGGTTCACCCCGACGTTCGGCAGGCACGCGGGCGTCGTGGTGCGCGGCGTGCAGTTGCACGTGACCGACCCGGCGGCCTTCCGGCCGGTGCTGACGGGCGTGTCCGTCCTGCACGTGCTGCGCACCCTCTATCCGGACGACTTCGCCTGCGAGCCGTTCCTCGACCTGCTGTGGGGCTCGGCGTCGCTGCGCGAGCACCTGGAGGCCGGCCGCGACCCCCGCGGGCTGTGCTCCCCGCCGGGCCCGCCCCAGGGCGAACTGCTGTACGGCTGACATCAGTCCAGCGCGCGGCGGTAGAGCCAGAACACCCGCTCGGTGCGGGCGCCCACCGTCCGGGAGTAGAAGCGGAGCGGGCCCACCCAGCCGATCTGCGCGGACGTCTGCCCCGCGGCGGCCTGGTCGGCGAGGCAGCGGCGCAGCAGCACCCGGCCCACGCCGAGGCCGCGGGCGGCCTCGGCCGTGCCCATCGGCCCGAACCACAGCGGCCGGGCGCCCCAGGCGGCGAAGCCGAGGATCTCCCCGTCGCGATAGGCATAGTGCAGGCCGGCCGCCTGCTCGGCCTCCCAGGCCCACTTGTCGTTCCACTGCTCGCGGACGAAGGCCGCGACCGCTTCCCGCTCTCCGGCCGCGCCGCCGCGACCGTCACGCCGGCCGCGGCGAGCTTCGCCAGGTCGGCCTCGTGCTCGGCCTCGTCGTAGCGGGCCGGCAGGTCGGCCGTCATGTTCCAGGCGACCCGGTAGCGCTCGTACCCCAGGCT
This sequence comes from Microbispora sp. GKU 823, assembly GCF_002027145.1. NCBI lineage: Bacteria > Bacillati > Actinomycetota > Actinomycetes > Streptosporangiales > Streptosporangiaceae > Microbispora > Microbispora sp. GKU 823. The sequence goes on from NZ_MWJN01000054.1 coordinate 51,808, forward strand.
CTCGGCCAGGCAGGCGGCCGGGGTGTAGCGCACGTCGATGCCGGGCCAGGCGTAGCAGGGCGGGTTGCCGGCGAACCTCGCCTCGGTGGCGCCGTGCGCCCGCATCCACTCCTCGGCCGCGCCGACCAGCGCCCGCCCGATCCCCCGGCCCCGCGCGGCGGGGTCGACGGCGATCAGGTCGACGTGGCCCGAGCCGTCCGCGCCGATCGAGGTGAACACCACGCCCTCGCGGCCCGGCGTGGCCAGGACCGTCCACGTACGCTCCGGCGGCGGGTCGGCGAGGCGCCGTACGACCAAGGGGGCGTCCTCGGCGTCGGCCCACAACGCGGCTGCGGCCAGGCGCTCCAGCCGCTCGTCCACCTCGGCGGGAAGGATGTCCGTCACTCGCCCACCCCCACCGGGATCACGCTGCGCCGCCTGGGGTGGAAGCAGGCGTGCTCCTGCTCCGTACCGCCGTCGCGGCCCAGCACGGGCATCTCGCTCTCGCAGCGCTCGGTGCTGAAAGGGCAGCGCCGGGCGAACAGGCAGCCGCCGTCGGGCTCTCCCTCCCGCTGCATCTCCCTCGGCACGACCCGCTCGGCGCCCGGCCGTTCCAGGCCGTGCAGCACCGGGATCGCCGACAGCAGCGACTGGGTGTACGGGTGGACCGGGTCGGCGATGATCTTCTCGGTGGCGCCCCGCTCGACGACCTGGCCGCGGTAGAGCACGTACAGCTCGCCGTCGTCGCCGATGTAGCGGGCGGTGGCGATGTCGTGGGTGATGAACAGCACGCCCACGCCGAGCCGCTCACGCAGGTCCTTCAGCAGGGCGAGGATGCCCAGGCGCAGCGACACGTCGATCATCGAGACGGCCTCGTCGGCGACGAGCACCTCGGGGTCCATCGTGAGCGCGCGGGCGATCACCACGCGTTGGCGCATGCCGCCCGACAGCTGGTGGGGGTAGCGCGGGAGCACGTAGCCGGGGTCGATGCCGACCATCGCCAGCAGCTCCGCGGCCCGCCCGTCGACCCACGACCTCGGGCGGCCCGTCTGCCGGGCGCGCAGCCGCAGCGGCGCCTCCAGCGTCTGGTGGATCGTCCGGGTGGGGTTGAGCGCCGAGTAGGGGTCCTGGTGGATGAGCTGGACGCGGCGGAAGTACGGCTGCCGCTTCCGGTGGCTCAGCGACGACATCGGCACGCCGTCGATGACGATCTCGCCGGCGTCGTGGGTCTCCAGCCCGGCGATGATCCGGCCGAGGGTGGTCTTGCCGCTGCCCGACTCGCCGATGAACGAGACGGCGCCGCCCTTGGCGACGGCGAAGTCCACTCCCCGCAGCGCGGGCACCTCGCGGGCGCCGAGCACGCCGCCGCGCTGCTTGAAGATCTTGGTGATGCCGGTCCCCGTGATCACACGAACTCCTTCCGCTTGACCAGGGTGAGGTGGCGGTCGGTGGCGTGGCAGGCGACCGTACGGCCGTCGCGATTGACGGACATGGGCTCGTCGGTCTCGCACACCTCCATGCGCCGCTCGCAGCGCTCGCGGAACACGCAACCCTGCTTGGGCAGCGTCCCGAGCGTCGGCGGGCGGCCGGGCAGCGCCCGGGCCAGCGACAGGTCGCCGGACAGGCGCGGGATCGCTCTGATCAGGCCCTGGGTGTACGGATGCCGGGCGTCCCCGAGCACCTCGGCCACCGGGCCGTGCTCGACCACCCGGCCGCCGTACATGACGGCCAGGCTGTCGGCGACCTCGGCGACCGCGCCGACGTCGTGGGTGATGACGAGCGTGGTGAGCGCCCGCTCCTCGTGGACCTCGCGGATGATCCGCAGGATCGTCGCCTGCGTGATCATGTCGAGGGCGGTGGTCGGCTCGTCCAGAACGACGACCTTGGCGTTCAGGACGAGCGCGAGCATGATGCCGACCCGCTGGCGCATGCCGCCGGACAGCTCGTGCTGGTAGGAGTCGAGCACCCGGGCGCCGTCCATGCCCATGCGGGCCAGCAGGTCCTTGGCGTCGCGCACCAGCCCCCGCAGGTCCTCCACGTCGTGGGAGCGGCCGAGGTCGAGCAGCTGCTTGCCGATGGTCTTCAGCGGGTTCAGCGAGTTCTGCGCGGCCTGGAAGACGTACCCGACCTGGCGGCCGCGGGTGCGGCGCAGGTCCTCGCCCCGCAGCGTCAGCACGTCGCCGAGGCCGTCGATCTCGACGCTGCCCGCCGCGATCCTGCCGGGCGGCTGCACGGCGTTGAGCAGGGAGAACGCGAGCGTCGACTTGCCCGAGCCCGACTCGCCGACGACGCCGGTGATCGTGCCGGGGGCGAGGGTGAGGTCGACGCCGCGTACGGCGGGCAGCTCGCCCGCGGGCGTCTTGTAGACGACCGTGAGGTCCCGGATCCGGACCCCCGGTGCTGCCATGTCACGTGCGGCCGTGTGAGCCGTCATAAGGGGCTACTCCTCCCGCAGGCGGGGATTGAAGATCTCGTCCATCGCGTCGACGATCAGCACGATGCCCAGGGTGAGCAACAGGATCGCGATCAGCGGGGCCAGCAGGTACGGCAGCGCGGCGGGAGTGGTGAGCGCCCCGCCGTTGAACACGGCGAGGTTCAGCATCACGCCCCAGTTGTTCGACTCGAACGGCAGCACGCCGAGGAAGAACAGGCCCACCTGGGCGTACACCGCGCCGGTGACGGCGATGAGCATGTTCATCGCGATGTACGGTGCCATGCCCGGCAGCAGTTCGCGGCCGATGATGTGCCGGGTGGGCAGGCCGAGGCCGCGGGCGGCCTCGATGAAGCCGCGCTCGCGCAGCGACAGCGTCTGCGACCGCACGGCGCGGGCGATGCCGCCCCAGCCGAGCACCCCGAGCACCAGCCCCATCTCCAGCGGGCTCTCGAACTTCCACACCGTGGACAGCACGAGCAGCAGCGGCAGGCCGGGGATCGCGAGGTTCATGTCGGTCAGCCGCATCAGCAGCGTGTCCCACCGGCCGCGGTGGAAGCCCGCGACCAGCCCGATGAGCGTGCCGAGCGCGACCGTGATGACGGCCGTGGCCAGGCCGGTGAGCAGCACGTAGCGCGCGCCGGTGACGACCAGCGCGAGCACGTCGGTGCCCTCGAAGTCGGTGCCGAAGGGGTGGGCCAGGCTCGGCGGCGCGTACAGCGCGTTGTCGTCGCGCGGCAACTGCGCGGGGTAGAGCAGCGGCCCGGCCACTCCCATGACCGCGAACAGGGCGACGATGACCACCCCGGCCATGCGGCTGGGCTTGCGCCGCAGCACCCGCCACACCCCGCGCCAGAAGTTGCGCCGCAGCGTCGCCCGGGTGGTCCCGGCCGGCGCGGCCTCGGGGCTGATCGCCCCCTCCGGGTTGACGATGACGGTCATGCCGCGCCTCCGCTCCTGACCCGCGGGTCGATCACCGTGTACAGCAGGTCGGCGACGATGTTGGCGACGACGATGCCCACCGTGATCACGAGGAACGTGCCGCCCATCAGCGCGTAGTCGCGGCTGCTGATGCTGTTGACGAGCAGCAGGCCGAGGCCCGGGTAGTTGAAGATCTGCTCGATGAAGATCGAGCCGCCGAACAGCATGCCGATCGACAGGGCGAGGATCGTGAACAGCGGCAGGATCGCGTTGCGCGCGAGATACCGGAACACGAAGCCGCGCCGCAGGCCGCGCAGCTCGGCCGCGAGGATGAAGTCGTCGCCGAGCACGGCGACGACGTTCGACTTCATCGCCAGGATCCACCCGCCGTAGCTGGCCAGCGTGTACGTGACGACAGGCAGCACGGCGTGGTGCACCAGCGAGCCGATGTAGCCGGCGTTGAAGCCGGGGACGAACTCGACGTCCACCGGCCCGCCCGACGGCATGATCGGCCACAGCGTGGCGAAGATCGCGGTGAGCAGCAGGCCGATGACGTAGACCGGCACGCCGTGCAGCAGCGAGCCGGACAGCGCGAGCGCGTCGCCCAGCTTGCCCGACCGCTTGATCGCGGCGTAGACGCCCATGGTGACGCCGAGCAGGAAGCTCAGCAGCGTGCCGGCGAGGACCGGCAGCACGGTCCACCGGGCCGCGTGCCCGATGAGCGTGGTCACCTCCACGCCGGGCGTGCTGAGTGAACGCCCGAGGTCGAGGTGGAGCAGCGAGCCCATGTAGCCGACGTACTGCTGCCACAGGTTGCCGGTGGGCAGGAAGCCGTACAGGACGGCGGTGGCCCGTTCGGCCTGCTCGGGCGACATGCCCTTCTGGATCAGGCTCTCGTACTGCCCGAGCACGGGGTTGCCGGGGATCTCCCTGATGATGACGAAGCTGATCGTGGCGACGACCCAGACCATCGCCAGGCCGCGGACCAGGTGGCCGCCGATCTTCCTGGCGATGGCGCCCAGCCGGGGACGCCCCGGAACGGCGTGCGTCATGCCTGCCCCTTCTCCGCTTTCCTGATCATCCCGAGCTGCATCCACACCCCGGACGACAGCCGCAGGGACTCGTCGTCGTCGGGTGGGAACGCGGTGTAGCGGGACGTGTTCACGAACTGCGTGTTCACGTAGTCCCAGAGCTGGACGACCGGAAGCTGCTCGTTGGCGACCTTGGCCAGGACGCCGACGATGCGCTGCTGCTCGTCGTGGGACGCGTAGTTCAGCCTGCTGGTCAGCTCGCCCGGGTCGACCGTGCCGGCGGCGCCGGCGTCGACCTTCTCCGGGCCGCCCATCCAGTTGCCCTCGGTGCCCGGCGCCACGTGCCGCAGCCGGCCGCCGAACATCTGCCAGCCGTTGGCCTGCCCGAACAGCCGCTGGAAGATGTTGTACGGCGAGGGGCCGAGGCCGATCAGCCAGAACCCGAGGTCGTACTTGCCGTCGGCCAGCTCGCCCAGATAGAGCGTGTAGTCGGCGGCGGTGACGACGCTGGCGTCGATGCCGTGGTCGCTGAGCTGGCTGCTGATCGACTTGCCCGCGGCGACCCAGTCGGAGAACGACGCGGGCACGTGGATGCGGACCTTCCACGGGCTGCCGTCCGGCAGGGTCCAGTGGCCGCCCCGCTTGGTCATGCCGGCCGCCTTCAGCTCGGCGTCGGCCTTGGCGGCGTTCACCCGGTACTGCTCAAGGGTGTCGAACGCGTCGCCCAGCCAGGCCCGGGCCGCCTTGGCGTGGATGCCCGAGGTGGTGGCGGCGGGCGTGCCGCCCTCCGGGGAGGCGATCCTCGTGACCTGGGCGCGGTCGATCAGGTAGGCCATCGCCCGCCGCACGTGCACGTTGTCGTACGGCTTGTGCGACTGGTTGAACGCGAGGGAGACGGCCACGGGCGAGTAGCCCTTGACCACCTTGCTGCCCTGCGCGCCGCGGATCCGGTTCATGACGGCGGTGGGCACGGAGGTGAAGGGCGCGTTGTCCAGCCGGCCGGCGATCAGGTAGTTCCAGATCTGCTCGTTGCCGGTGTAGTTCAGGATCTTCACCTTGGCCGGTGCGATGTTCTGCCGGGCGTAGAAGTAGGGGTTGCGCTTCAGCAGCGCCGCGCCCGGGTTCACCCGCTCAAGCACGAACGGCCCGGCGGACACGTCGTGACCGGGGTTGAAGGCGATGACCTTCTCCGCCAGCCCGGTGATCTGGTTCTTCGCCTTCTCGGCCGCCTCGCCCTGGCCGTGCTGGGCGACCTTGAGCGTCTGCCAGAAGTTCGCGGGCAGCAGCTTCCCGAAGACGTGCGCGGGCACGACCACGGTCGACAGCAGGTTGGCGAGGAACGTCGAGCTGCGGTTGGCGCCCTGCGTCACCCTGATCGTCTTGGGGTCGACGACCTGGATGTCGGCGGCGGCGCCCGCCGCCTTCGGGTCCAGTGCGTACGCCGTGCCGCCCTGGGTGTAGGCGAGACCGATCGAGACGCGCACGTCCTCGCTGGTCACCGGCGTGCCGTCGGACCACTTGGCGTTCGGCTGCAGGTGGATGACCACCTCCGACCGGTCCGGGGACATGTTCCAGCTCCTGGCGATGGCCGGGTAGAACTGGTTGGGATCGGTGGGGTCGTTCTTGGGCCACGCCAGCGCCATGCCGTTGTATCCCGAGAAGACCGATCCGACGGGGTTGAACGGGTTGATCGGCGCGCTCGCGTTGATCTGCTTGCTGCCGTCGATCGTGGTGTACACGCCGCCGCCCTGTTGGGCGGTGTCCGTCGTCCCGGTAGTGCCGCAGGCGGTGGCTGTGACGATCGACGCCAGAGCCACGATCGCCGCGAGTCGCTTCATGGGCTGCTCCTGGTTCCCGATTGCCTGGACAATACGGGCGCTCTCGCGATGCCGTCAATTTTTTCCACGGGCAGACGAGCCGATGGAGTTAATTTTTACCCGAGCCCGTTACCTGCGAAGACATCGTCGGCAGGAGAGTCACACGCCGCCGGTGAGCCAGCGCGCCGCCGCCCGCGCGGAGGCCGTGGAGCTGCCGTGGGTGGCGAGGTAAAGCCGCCCGGCGGGCGGCCCCGGCACCCCGGTCTCGACCACGACCGCGTCCGGACGGGCACGCAGCGCCTCGTCGAGGAGCCGCCGCATCCAGGCGTGCCGTGCGGCGTCGTGGACGGCGATCACCAGGGGACGGCCCGTCTCGCTCAGGTCCGGCAGGCGCCCGTCGTCGTCCACCTCGGCCGTCACCGTCCCGGGCAGGATCTCCTCGATCGCCTGACCGAGTTTCAGCGGGGTCGCGCGGCCGACGGCCTGGCTGGGCCGCGCCGCCAGGTGCACCACCAGCGGCGCCTTCGTCAGCGGCGCCGTCGCCTGCTCCGCCGGGGTCGCGCGCAGGGCCGCCGTCGCCGCCGCCAGGCCGAGGCCCTCGTCGGCGTCGCGGGCCGCCGCGGCCCCTGCGCCGGGCCTGCGCGTCCGTCACC